>JANMUE010000054.1:0-24557 GCA_031391205.1 Lysobacterales bacterium
TGGGTGGCGATGTTCTTTATCGGCAAGTAATCAAATCATGTGGGAGCGGCGTGAGCCGCGATGCTCTTGCTGCCGCCTTTGACTTTGTAGAGCGGGGCTTGCTCCGCTGCTTTTGATCTGATCTGAACGTTGCCGAAAGACAAGAGCAGCGGAGCAAGCCCCGCTCTACAAAGTCAAAGGCGGCAGCAAGAGCATCGCGGCTCACGCCGCTCCCACATGATTTGATTACTTGCCGATAAAGAACATCGCCACCCAACACGCCACGGCACCAACCCAGACCAGACTGCGCAAGGTTGCCTGATCGGCGATGTACAGCGCGCCATAGACCAGTCTCAGAGCTATGAAAGCCATGGCCAGCTGATCCAGACGCCCCTGCGCAAACTGCAGTTGATGCGCAATGATCACCGCAGCCGCGAAGGGCGGAAACGCTTCGAACGAGTTCAGATGCGCCCAATGCGCGCGCTGGCGGAAGCCTTCAAGGCGCTCCTGGAATGCGCGCGGGGTATTGTTGTTGAATCCTTTGCCCGACGCTTTGGCAAAGCCGGTGAACAGCAGCGGAAGAAAAGCGGCAATCAATACACACCAATAAGCAATCGTCATGGCAGTCGGGCTCCTAGGGTTCATCCGGCGCGCCAACCGGCCGGAACCATCGCAGCATAACGGGCAGCAGGCCGCGCTGAACGCCTGCTGGATCATTACGGTATCAGCGACTCTGGCAGCCGCTCCAACCGGTGAATCCCCCCCGGCGATTGTGCGACACTGCCGTCTGGGGTTCTGAAGTCCATTGCATGATTGATCTGATCGTCGAAGCCGGCCCGCAATCGGGGCAACGTTTTGTTGTGGACTCAGCCACTGTGCTGGGGCGTGGTCAATTTGCCGATTTGATGATCAGTGACTTGGCGGTTTCACGGCGTCATGCGCAAATCGACAATGACGAGGGCCGCTGGCGCCTGCGCGATCTGGAAAGCGCCAACGGCACCCGCCACAACGGCCGGCTGGTGATGGCACCGATCGACATCGAAGACGGCGACACCATCGAACTGGGCCAGACACGGCTGCGCGTGCGCCGACGCGACGTGAGTATTGTGCCGGCGGTTCCGGAGTCCACCATTCTGGAGCCGGTGGATCTTTCGGCGGCACCGGTGCTCAAGCCACCGACCCGGCCGCCGATGCCGATTCCGGATGCGCATATCCCGCGCACTTCGGCCGCAAACGAGCTGTACCAAACCACGATCGCACGACTCAAGGCGATGTCTCATATCGGTGACATGTTGAGTGAGGCCGGCTCGCTGGACAGTCGACTGCGCGATGTTTTGAGCGCGCTGAGCGAGGCCTTCCCGCGCTGCGAACGCTTTGCCGTCTTGGTGCGCGAGGCCACGCATCGGCCCTGGCGCGTACTGGCGCAGCGCTGCAATGCACCCCTGGTCCTGGACGAAGAACTCGCCACCGCCGTCGGTGCCGCTTCGATCACCCAGGGACATCCGATCATCGCCACACACAGCGCGACGCTGCCTGCCGTGGTGCCAGCGCATTTGCTTGAGCGCATGCCGGCAGCACTGGCCGCCGCACCGATCCGCAGTGCCGGACTGGTGCTGGGCGCGCTCTATATCGATAGCAACGAAGAGGCTCTGGCGCTGCGCGCCGCCGATCGCGAGTTTCTCAGCGGTGCCGCGGGGCATCTCGGCGCCCTGCTGTCGTCGTATCGCCACGCCGAGAGCGAGCAGTTGATCCATCCGCAGGACATCGATCTTGCGCGCCGCATCCAGCAGCGCTTCCTGCCCAGCGCAACGCCACGCCTGGACGGCTATGAACTCGCCGACAGCTATACCGCGGCGCGTATTGTCGGCGGAGACCTCTTCGATTTTCTGACGCTCGCTGATGGTCGTCCAGCACTGCTGATCGGCGATGTTTCCGGCAAGGGATTTCCGGCGGCGTTGTACATGGCCCGTCTCGGCGCACATGCGCGCGCACTTGCACCGCGCTGCAAGACGCCATCGGATTTGCTCGGCCAGATGAACCAGCTGCTGCGCGCCGAACTCGAATCGGGCATGTTCGCCACTTGCATGGTCGCGGCGTTGGACGCCGCCAAGGGCACGGTACGCATTTCCAGTGGCGGGCATCCGCCCCCTATCGTTCGCCGCGCCAGCGGGCAACTTGAATCGGTGGCGATTCCGGTCGCGCCGGCGTTGGGAATCAATACCAACAATCAGTTCCACGAGACGTCGGTGGAACTTGCCCGCGGCGACGGGCTGCTGCTGTTCACTGATGGCCTCGATGACGCGTTGTCGTCAGCGGGCGAAGTATTCGGCATGGATCGGGTGCGCGCTACCTTGCAGAACACGCGTTCGGCCGGACAGGCGATCGAAGGCCTGCTCACCGCGATTGGTGGTTTTCTCGGCGATGTCACCCAGTACGACGATCTGACCTTGATCGCATTGTGGCGGCGCTAAGCCCGTTACGGCTTTTGTAGATGCGGGGCCTGACCCGCATCTACAATCGCGAGCGCGTTTTATTTTTTGCCGAGCAATCGCGAAAATACGCCGGGCTTGCCGGGCGCAGGCTTTGCCTCACCGGATTTCGCGGCCTCGGCGTTGTCCGCCGCTGCCTGAAGCCTGGGATCGGCGGCGCCACCTACGACCGTGGCTCGATTGGGCGCATCGGCTTTGGCGGGTGCTGTTACCGCAGTTCCGCCCACACCCAGCAAACGCGCGGCGGCATCGGAGAGCGCTTTTTGCTCCGGCGACGGAGCAGATGCAGTCTGAGTAACGCCGAGCAGGCCGGCAGCGGTCGAAATCACTGAACCCGGTGCAGCTGCGGTCGCGGTCGCGGTCGCGGTCGCAGCCTCAGCGGCGCCGGCGAAAGGATGCTTGTCGAGGGCGGATTTATGACTGCTGCGGATATCGAACAGCGAAGTGAAACCGGCGATATCGAACACCTGCTTGACCGAAGCATTCAACGCCGCCAGACGCAGCGTGCCGATGTCGCCGTCCAGTTTCTTTGCCAGCGCCAGCAACACCCGCAGGCCGGCGGAGCTGACATAACTGATCCGCGCCAGATCGAGCACGAAGTGTCTGCGCCCGGATTCAAACGCATCATGCAGTGCCAGCTCCAACTCACCCGCGGTTTCGGTGTCGAGCCGGCCCTCGGGGCGCAGCAGCAACACCTGACCGTGATTCTCGCTTCCGATGTCCATTGTTTAGGAATCAGCCCAGACGAAACACAAAGCGCGCGGCGCCAATCTGGATCACGTCCTCGTTTTCCAACACGCGCTCTTTGACGCGCTCCGCATTGACCCGCGTGCCATGGCGACTGCCGTGGTCACGCAGCGTGTAGCCCGAGACCGAGGGCTCGATCTCGGCATGGCGCGGATCCACACCCGGACCACCGATACGCACTTCATTGTTGGCGTCGGCACCGATACGGGTCAGCGTCACGCCGAGCACCGTGGTCTGTTTGCCGGCCTCGGGGTTTTGCGGCACCAGACGCGCGAGCTTGACCACGCCGGTCGCCATGGTGTCGGACTGCGCCTTGGGCACCTTGACCGCGGGCATCACCATGGTGCCTGCCGCCGGCAGCGGCGGCGGTTTCACCGCAGGCGGCATGACCGGAACGGCACCCAGTTGCCCGGTCGGAGCATCAGGAATGCTCAGCCGCCCGGTGACGATATGCGCTTCAACTTCGCTCGCGGCAACCGGGCGCTGCATTTCCATCGTCGCTGATGCCGCGCTTCGGACTGACGCCGGCTCGACGGTAGTCACCAGCAATTCGCTCTCGTCCTTGACCGCGGCCATAAAGCGTTCACGCAATTTGCGGCCGTGTTCCAGGATTGCGGCCTTGCTGGCGACCTTGTCTTCGATGACTTTCAAACGCCTCTGCCGCTCAGCGACATCGAATTCACCTAATTGATGCCGGAACTCGACTTCCTGCCGATCCAGATCCATCGCCTCGTGCTCGGATTCCAGCCGTGTCAACTCGCTGGCGAGCGTCGCATACGCTTTCTGCGCAGCAAGTCGCAGTGGCCCGGAGCGATCCTCCAAACCGTGCAGCCGCGCATCGTAATCGGCACGCACACGCAGATACACGGCATTGGAGACACCGGATTTCAACTCATCCATCTGCGCCATGCGCGTGCGGACTTCATCGATCTGCTGCTTCAGCGAAGCCAGTTCGTCTGCCGGCGAAGCATCGAAATTCTCAAACGGATCCATCATTGCTCCCTTTGCCATCATGCTCTCCAAACCGTGCGGTTGAAACCGTCAAGCGATATGCACTTCCAGTTCTACGGTTCCGAAACGCAGCGTATCACCGGCCTTGAAGACGATGACTTCCCCGGGTTTGGCCCGGGTTGCGTTGACCCAGGTGCCATTGATCGTGCCGACTTCCTCGCGCACGCTGAAGTGATCGCGATCACGCAACACCTTGGCGTGGCGTCGCGAAAGCGAGCGCTGCACATCCAACGGCCCGAGATTGACTTCAGGGGTAGTGCCAGTCACCGGATCGGGACGCCCGACCAGAAATTCCGGCCGGGCGTCCAGATTGAAGCGCTGTCCCGACTGGACGTGCAAAAGCACCAGATTCTGCGCACCCGGTTGAACGCTGGGCGGAGGTGGCATGCGCGCTGGCGGCACCGGCGTCATCAGGCGCTCGGCAATCTGCGGGATCTGCTGCGGCGCATTGGGTTGTCGCGCCACCTTGCTCATCTTGGTTTCGACCAGCGGCAAATCGGCAGGGCCCGCGGCACGATCGGCCAGCTTGCCGCGGAACACATCGAGTGCATTCTGTGCATCGCTGGCACGCTGCTCGGCACGGCGCAGGCGCGCGGTGAGCTTGCGCATGATCCGGATCGCGATCTCGACATTACCCGACAGCACGCCGGTGAATCCGGCACGGTCGATTTTCAGCAATCGCGTGGGTTGGGTCGCAATCGCAGTGGCGAAGCGCGGCTGGTCTTCCAGCACCGCCATTTCACCGAAAAAATCGCCAGACTCAAGCGTCGCCAGCGGGGTCTTGCCGCGGTCTATGCGCATGATGTCGATACTGCCGCTCTCGATGATGTACATGTCAGAACCCGGATCGCCCTCGCGGAAGACGGTCTGCCCCGTAGCTACCTCGAGAAACATGTCGTCTGCCTGTGCCATGCCCGTTCCGATCCCATCGTGGCCGAATACCCGATTATGGGAAGCTCAGCGCGTAGCGGCAACTGCGGTAGGTCACGACGTCTACATTGGCAGTTCAGCCAACAGCGCCTAAGCTGGGTGAATGTACTCAATTCGCAGAAGTTCCAACGCTTTTCAATGCCGTCTGTGGCGACTGCCGGTGCTGATCTGTTTGCTCGGCGCCGCCACGACGGCACATTCCAGCTGCCCAGTCTCAGCGCCCGGAGACACGAGCGTGGGCACCTTTCGGGAAGTGTTGATCAGCGCGTCGGGATTCAACTCGCATCCTACCTACGGCAGCAAGTTGGCTTTCGTCTACGTACCGTCGCGCCAGGCGACGGATTCGCCCATGCCACTGTTTGTCGTGCTGCATGGCACCGCAGGCAGTCCCACGCTTGCTATTGGACAGGCCAGTATCGCGCGCAATCTCTGGGCCGGCGCCGCCGAGGCCGGGGGCTTCATCGTCGCCGCTCCTATCGCCTCGGGCAGCCTGGGAAGTTGGATCGCGCCAGTGAACGAGACGGATGCGCCCTCGGATTATGACGTGCTGTTTGCGCTGATTCGCCAACTCGAGCGCGATTATGCGATTGATCCAGCACGCATTTATCTTTGGGGATTTTCCAGTGGCGGTCATGTCACTCTGGACGTCGCCCTCAATCGCACGCATCGGCAGCTCAATAGTGCGATGTTCGCCGGCTTTGGCGTCAGCGCCGGCGTCAGCGCCGGACTGGCCTGTGCCGGTCTGAACAGCGCCGAGTGCGCCAGCCGAGTGTTTGCCGCAGGAACCAGCAAACGTCCGATTGACGTCCATATCGGTCAAAGCGACCCCCTGTGGTCGCGCACATTGGAAGACCGGGTCCGATTTGTTGGAAATGGCTGGACCGAAGGTATGACTTTTTTCTGGCATCCCTTTGTGGGTGGCCACGAAGTTCCCGGCGCGCACACCGTGCAGATTTGGAACAATCTTTGCGGGTTTGCGAATCGCGGCAATGAAATCCCCGGCGCTGTCTTCGCGACGCAACCCTTTCGCATTGAATCGCAAGCAAAACCGATCATCAGACGCGCGCGGCGAAGCACAGCAACGGATGCGATTCCGGGCTTGCGGGCTCAAGACCGAAAACGCTAGACTCTCGCGGCTTTGTTGAACCGCTTTGGTCGTACCCGTTTACTCGTTTTGCGTTTGCGCTTCAGACGACTCGCTGCCCTTCCGGCTGCGGACCTACGGAAGTTTTCCCTGTGCAAAATTCCGTTGCCTCCGGAAAGCAGACCGCGCGCCGCACCGTGCTTGCACAGTGCCTGGCTGCGGGCGTAGCCGCGCTGCTGGGCCTGCTGCATGGCCCGGAATCTGCGCTCTCTGCCCTGATCGGTGGTCTGATCGTCGCAAGCGGTACCGCAATTTTCGCGTGGCGGCTGTTTATCCACGGCATCGCCCCGGCCAAAACCCTGCTCAACTCGGTCTATATGGCCGAACTTTTGAAATGGGTCTGGATGGTGGCACTGCTCTACGCAGCGATAGCGGTCTGGCGCCTTGCGGCGCTGCCGCTGATCCTCGGGATGCTGGCGGCCCATGTCGGCTTCTATTTCGCATTGATCAAACCCTTAGATATCCGCAGGTAATCCGATGTCGGCAGAACACGCACCAGAAAGCATGACCGATTACATCAAGCATCACCTGCAGCATCTGCAGGTGAATCAGGATGCCGGTACGTTCTGGACGGTGCATCTGGACAGCGTGCTGTTCAAGCTCGCACTCGCGCTGCTGTTCGTGTTCGTGTTCCTGCGCGTGGCGCGGCGCGCCACCTCAGGCGTTCCTGGCAAGCTGCAGTGCGCCATTGAGATGATCGTCGAACTCGTCGATGATCTGGTCAAGTCCACATTCCACGGTCATAGCAAGATGGTCGGGCCGCTGGCCATCACCATTTTCGGCCTGGTGTTCCTGATGAACTTCATGGACATGATCCCGGTCGACCTGCTGCCCTGGGCAGCTCAGCATGCAGGCATTCCGTATCTGCGCGTGGTGCCGACTGCCGACCCCAACACTACGTTCGGCATGGCCTTCGCGGTATTTCTGATGATCCAGTGGGTTGGCATCACGCACAAGGGCGTTGGCAAATTCTTCGGTGAATTTTTTACCGCACCGTTTCACGCTGACGGTGGCGTGATGAAGGTCGTGCTGGCACCGGCAAATCTGCTGCTGCGTTTGATCGAAGAGGCAGTGCGACCGGTCTCGCTGGCGCTGCGACTGTTCGGCAATATGTATGCTGGCGAGCTGATCTTTATTCTGATTGCGGTGATGACGCTCGGTGCAGGGCTCAACGAGTTGGTGACCTGGATTCTCGGCCCGGTGCAGCTGTTCTCCGGCTTCCTGTGGACCGGCTTCCACGTGCTGGTCATCACTCTGCAGGCGTTCATCTTCATGATGCTGACCATCGTCTATCTGAGCATGGCCGCCGAGCACCATTGATTGGCTTTACGCCCTTCCGCGTTACCCGCTTTCGCTTCATCCGGTTTTGTTTCGAAGTTCGTACTTTCTCTATCCACACTTAGTTGGTTTCAATCGGGAGCTGCAAAATGGAAAACATCAATCTGATCGCTGACGTCATGGGCATGACCCTGATCACTGTAGGCCTGCTGATCGGCCTGGGCGCACTCGGCACCGGTATTGGCTTTGCTCTGCTCGGCGGCAAGTTCCTCGAAGGCGCCTCACGCCAGCCGGAGCTCGCTCCCATGCTGCAAACCAAGATGTTCATCGTTGCCGGCTTGCTCGACGCCGTGCCGATGATCGGCGTCGCCATCGCGCTGCTGCTGATTTTCGCCAATCCGTTCCTCAACGCTCTGGGCATGCAGTAATTCCCAGTCGTGACCGCGTGGTGGCCGCGCGCCACCATCAAGGAGTGAACCGATGAGTATCAACATTACGCTCGTCATCCAGGGCCTGGCTTTTTTTCTTGTCGCCTGGTTGGTGATGAAGTTCGGCTGGCCGCTTATTCTGGGCGCGATCGAAGAGCGTCAGAAGAAAATTGCCGAAGGTCTGGCTGCCGCAGATCGTGCCACTGCACGTCTTGCCGAAGCTGACGACAAGGCGGCGGAAGAGGTGAAGACTGCCCGCGTCAAGGCCGCCGAAATCCTGGACAAGGCCGCGCAACAGGCCAATGCCGCGATCGAGAAAGCCAAGATCGACGCTGTGGCCGAGGGCAATCGTCAACTCGCCGCTGCGCGCGCCGAGATCGAAAGCCTTTCGCATCGTGCCAAGGAAGAGCTGCGCAAGCAGGTCGCCCAACTGGCCGTTGCCGGTGCCGAGAAGATCCTCAGACGCGAGATCGACGCCAACGCCCACAAGGCGTTGCTCGACCAGCTGGCCAGCGAGATCTGACATGGCCAGTGTGCATACGCTCGCCCGTCCCTACGCCCGTGCCGCATTCGAGCTCGCCAAAGGCGCGAATGCGCTTGCGGAGTGGTCGCAGAAGCTCGGCTTTGCCGCTGGTGTCACCGAAGCGCCGGAAGTGAAGGAGTTGATTGGCAACCCCAAGCTTGGCGCCACTCAGCTGACCCAGTTGGTGATGCCGCAGGGTGAATCCGCCGACAGTGGCTTCGCGCGCTTCGTCAGCCAAGTCGCTGGCAATCGCCGATTGCCTGCGCTGGCCGAGATCGCACTGCAGTTCGACGCGCTCAAGCGCGACGAAGAGCGTGTGCTCAAGGTCGTCGTGCGCACTGCCGTTCCGATGGCCGCTGCACAGAGCGATGCGCTCAAGGCTGCGCTGAAAAAGCGTTTTGCCCGCGACATCGACCTCGACAGCGTGATCGACGCCACCGTCATCGGTGGCGCCGTGATCGATGCCGGCGGCGTTGTGATCGACGGCTCGGTGGCAGGTCGACTGAAAGCGCTGGAATCCGCACTGACGCTCTAAAGAATCGCCGGCCGGACTGGTTCCGGCCCTAAACGTCTAATTCATCCGATGCGCGCAACGCATCACCGAGGTCAACCATGCAAAGCACGCTCAACCCCTCCGAAATCAGCGAGCTGATCAAGAGCCGCATCGCGTCGTTCCAGGTCAGTTCTTCTGCCCGTAACGAAGGCACCATCACTTCGGTGTCCGACGGCATCGTGCGCGTGCACGGCCTCGCCGATGCGATGCAGGGCGAAATGATCGAAATGCCCGGCAACACCTTCGCCCTCGCCTTGAACCTGGAGCGCGACTCGGTCGGTGCCGTGGTTCTGGGTGATTATCAGCATCTGCGCGAAGGCGATTCGGTGAAGACCACCGGCCGCATTCTCGAGGTGCCGATCGGTCCGGAATTGCTTGGTCGCGTCGTCAACGCGCTGGGCGAGCCGATCGACGGCAAGGGCCCGATCAATACCAAGCTGACCGCGCCCGTCGAGCGTGTCGCTCCGGGTGTGATCTGGCGCAAGTCGGTCGACCAGCCGGTGCAAACCGGTTACAAGACCGTCGATGCGATGATCCCGATCGGCCGCGGCCAGCGTGAGCTGATCATCGGCGATCGCCAGACCGGCAAGACCGCGCTCGCCATCGACGCGATTATCAATCAGCGAAATACCGGCATCAAATGCGTCTACGTCGCCATCGGTCAGAAGGCGTCATCTGTGGCCAACGTTGTGCGCAAGCTCGAAGAGCACGGTGCGCTGGCGAACACCATCGTCGTCGCCGCGACTGCCTCGGAATCGGCCGCGATGATCTATATCAGCGCCTACTCCGGCTGCACCATGGGCGAGTACTTCATGGACCGCGGCGAAGATGCGTTGATCGTCTATGACGACCTGTCCAAGCAGGCGGTTGCCTATCGCCAGATCTCGCTGCTGCTGAAGCGCCCGCCGGGTCGCGAAGCCTATCCGGGCGACGTGTTCTATTTGCATTCGCGTCTGCTTGAGCGCGCTGCACGCGTGTCGGAAGATTATGTCGAGAAATTCACCAACGGCGCCGTCAAAGGCAAGACCGGTTCGCTGACCGCATTGCCGATCATCGAAACCCAGGCCGGCGACGTTTCGGCATTCGTGCCGACCAACGTGATCTCGATCACCGACGGCCAGATCTTCCTGGAAACCGACCTGTTCAACGCCGGCATCCGGCCCGCCGTAAACCCGGGCATCTCGGTGTCGCGCGTCGGTGGTGCTGCGCAGACCAAGATCGTCAAGAAGCTGTCTGGCGGCGTCAAGCTCGCACTTGCCCAGTACCGTGAGCTGGCGGCGTTCGCGCAGTTCGCCTCGGATCTCGACGAGACCACGCGCAAGCAGCTGGAGCGTGGTCAGCGCGTTACCGAGCTGATGAAGCAGAAGCAGTATGCGCCGCTGTCGATCGCCAACATGTCGTTGTCGATCTATGCCGCCAACGAAGGCCATCTCGACGACGTGCCGTTGAACAAGATCCTCGCCTTCGAAGCCGGTCTGCATGCCTTCATGGCACAGAACCAGGGCACGTTGATGGACGAGATTGTGCAGACCGGCAAGTGGGACGACAAGGTCGAAGGCGTGTTCAAGTCTTCGATCCTGGAGTTCAAGAAGACCGGCAGCTGGTAAACCATTCAGTGGGCCGCGGCCCACCGAACACAAACTGTAGGACGGGGGCTTGCTCCCGTCGCTGGTAAAGGTAGCCGTAGAAGTTTTGCCCGTTCGATTGCATTCCACGTAACGCGGTGAACCCACGCGCCCAACGCATCAAGGCTAGTCATGGCAGGCACCAAAGAAATACGAACCAAGATCAAGAGCGTGCAGAACACCCGCAAGGTGACGCGTGCGCTCGAAATGGTTTCGGCCAGCAAAATTCGCAAGGCCCAGGACAAGATGAAGGCTTCGCGCCCGTATTCGCGTCTGATGCGTCAGGTCATTGGGCATGTGGCCAAGGCCAATACCGAATACAAGCACCCGTTCCTGGTCGAGCGCGCCGAAATCAAGCGCGTCGGCTACGTGGTGATCTCCACCGATCGCGGTCTCTGCGGCGGTTTGAATTCGACGCTGTTCCGCAAGCTGCTCAACGAAATTCGCGAGTGGCAGGGCAAGAACGTTGAGGTCGATGTGGTTGCCGTGGGCCAGAAGGCGGCTGCATTCTTCAAGCGTCTCAAGGTCAATCTGGTCGGCAGCGTCACCCATCTCGGCGAGAAGCCGCAGGTATCGCAGCTGATCGGCGTGATGAAGGTGATGCTGGACGCCTACAGTGAAGGCCGCATCGATCGTCTATTCCTTTGCTATAACGATTTCATCAACACGATGACGCAGAAGGCACGCACCGATCAGTTGTTGCCGTTACCGGCTTCGGACGAGCTCGAAGCCGGTCACGACTGGGACTACCTCTACGAGCCCAATCCGCAAGTGGTGCTCGATGACGTGCTGACGCGTTATGTGGAGTCGCTGGTGTACCAGGGCGTGCTGGAAAACCTGGCTTCGGAGCACGCTGCACGCATGGTCGCGATGAAGTCGGCGTCCGACAACGCCAACAAACTGATCGGCGATCTGCAGCTCGTCTACAACAAGGCGCGCCAGGCAGCGATCACCCAGGAGATTTCGGAAATCGTCGGCGGAGCCGCAGCAGTTTGATTTTCAGGCGGCGTGCCGCCGCATGAAAATCGATCGTACTTCCTAGCCCCTCCCCGAACATCGGGGAGGGAGAAAAGCAAAAGCAACACCGCATTCAACCGTTTCACATCAGTTTCGTATTCGGAGTAGACAACATGAGCCAGGGCAAACTCGTTCAGATCATCGGCGCCGTCGTCGACGTGGAATTTCCGCGCGCCGAGGTGCCCCGCGTGTATGACGCATTGAAGGTCGAAGGCACCGCCATCACGCTGGAAGTGCAGCAGCAGCTCGGTGACGGCGTGGTGCGCACCATCGCGCTCGGTTCCACCGACGGCCTGCGCCGCAACCTGATCGCGATCAACACCGGCAAGGGCATCTCGGTGCCGGTCGGCGTCCAGACCCTGGGTCGCATCATGGATGTGCTCGGCAACCCCATCGACGAAGCCGGCCCCATCGGCGAAAAAGACCGCTGGGAAATCCATCGCCCGGCGCCCGAGTACGCCGACCAGGCGGCAGCGAACGACCTGCTGGAAACCGGCATCAAGGTCATCGACCTGATGTGCCCCTTCGCCAAGGGTGGCAAGGTCGGCCTGTTCGGCGGCGCTGGCGTCGGCAAGACCGTCAACATGATGGAGCTGATCAACAACATCGCCAAGGCGCACAGCGGCCTGTCGGTGTTCGCCGGCGTCGGTGAGCGCACCCGCGAAGGCAACGACTTCTATCACGAGATGAAAGACTCGAACGTGCTCGACAAAGTCACGATGGTGTACGGGCAGATGAACGAGCCACCGGGCAACCGCCTGCGCGTCGCGTTGACCGGCCTGACCATGGCCGAGTACTTCCGCGACGAAAAGGACGAGGCCGGCAAGGGCCGTGACGTGCTGTTCTTCGTCGACAACATCTACCGCTACACGCTGGCCGGCACCGAAGTGTCAGCGCTGCTCGGCCGCATGCCCTCTGCTGTGGGTTATCAGCCCACGCTGGCCGCGGAAATGGGCGTGCTGCAGGAACGCATCACCTCGACCAAGACCGGCTCGATCACCTCGATCCAGGCAGTCTACGTGCCCGCCGACGACCTGACCGATCCCTCGCCCGCGACTACTTTTGCGCATTTGGATGCGACCGTGGTGCTGAGCCGCAACATCGCCTCACTGGGTATCTACCCGGCCGTAGACCCGCTCGATTCGACCTCGCGCCAGCTCGATCCGCTGGTCGTCGGCGTGGAGCACTACGACACTGCGCGCAAGGTGCAGTCGACTCTGCAGCGCTACAAGGAACTGAAGGACATCATCGCCATCCTCGGCATGGACGAGCTGTCGGAGGAAGACAAGCAAATGGTCTCGCGCGCCCGCAAGGTCGAGCGCTTCTTCTCGCAGCCCTTCTTTGTTGCCCAAGTGTTCACCGGTTCTGAAGGCAAATACGTCACGCTCAAGGAAACCATCCGCGGCTTCCGCATGATCGTCGACGGCGAGTGCGACCATCTGCCGGAGCAGGCCTTCTACATGGTTGGCGGCATCGAAGAAGTGATCGAGAAAGCCAAGGCGATGACCGCCAAGGCCGCAGCCTAAGATTTTTTAGCGGTGGATGAAGCCTCACCGCGTTAAAATCTGAATCTACTGTCTAGCCCTTCCCGAACATCGGGGAGGGAGTAAAAGCCGAATACCGATGGTGTTTTGCGTAACGTAAAAGCAGTGCAACGCTCGTCTACGGGCATCAGAAATTGGAATCGCAATGGCATCCACAATTCGCTGTGACATCGTCAGCGCCGAGGAAGAAATCTTCCACGGTAACGTCAAATTGGTCGTCGCGACCGGCGAAATGGGCGAACTCGGGATCGCACCGCGGCATGCGCCGCTGATCACCCGACTCAAGCCCGGGCAGGTGCGCGTGATCCTCGAGAACGGCGACGAGCAATTTTTCTACGTTTCCGGCGGCATTCTGGAAGTGCAGCCACAGGTGGTGACCGTGCTGACCGACACCGCGATCCGCGCCAAGGATCTGGACGAAGTCGCCGCCAAGCAGGCCAAGGAAGAGGCAGAGAAATTGCTGCTCAACCGCACCGACGCCATCGAAGTGGCCGAGGCGCAGGCACAGCTGGCTCAGGCGCTGGCGCAGTTGCAGGCGCTGGAGCGTTTGAGAAAAAATCTGAAGCATTAAAGCCAGCGGAGCAAGCCCCGCTCTACACAATCGACGGCCCGCATTGCGGGCCGTTTTTGTTTGGGTCGCAAATTTGTGGGAGCGGCGGTCCTCTCTCCTACATGCGAGTGCTAGCGATGCAGCACCTTGGTCACACCCGCGCGAAACCCTTCAGGCTCATCAGGCCCGGGAATCAAGCCCTCTGATCCTGCCCAACGGCCACGCCATTGCTCAAGCATGCCGCGGCGCTGTCCCATCAACAGTACTCGGAGCCTGCCGTCGCCACGCCGCTGCATCAGTTCCCGGCACAGCGTGTAAGCCTGGCCTTCGAGCGCATCGACATCGAGTATTGCCAAGTCAAAACTATCCAGCGCACTCTTGCGCAGCGCCTCACCGGGGCTGGCCGCCAACTCGAAATCGATCTCGTCCTGCGCCATGCGTTCGAACGCGGCTTCGTCTACCCGGTGACCCTCGGTCACCAGGAGGACGTTGCTGCGCGTCCAGGCCCTTATCGATACGATGCTCGGGGCCGACGACTTCGCATCGGCGTATCCCGGCAGCAGTTCGCCTTTCCCCTCAGGCTCGGCATAGCGTATCGCGAAGTGGCGAAGGCAGATTTCATCCAAGCCCCGAATCAGGTCGGAAAACGACATTGGAACGTGATGCGCACTGCCCGATCGAACTGCCCCGTCGATCAAATCCGCCAGAGGCAGAATTGCCGCAACCGACCTCCCCCAGCGCGATGGCTCCGGGGCCTTCAAGTCCCGCCCGAGCAGCACCACCAACGCGTCAGTCTCACCGCCAGCATCCAGCGGCATATAGTGAATCGTCGAACGCGTCCGAGAGCGCTCGAACACCAGGTGCAACACACCGAGCATGCGCTCGGGAATACCTACCATGGACACTGCCACCTTCCTGGTCATCATTTCCTTCCCCTGTATCTGCAACCTGCGGCCACGCGCTGAGCGTGGCCCTGCTCAAACAACCTCAAACAAACTGGCGCGGCAGCGGGTCTGGCGAGGTCGGAAAGGCCGGGGTGGATTCCGAGAGCCTTCGCCCGCTGCCGCACCAAAAACCATTACGCGGCTTCGCGCGCCAGCTCGTGTTCGAGCGAACCCCAGAGCACGCGCTCAGCAGCGTCATCCATCGGCACCCGCAGCGCGACGGTGCGTACGTTTCCGATCTGCAATGCCGGCCCAAAACGCTCGGTCTTCAGCCCCAGATTGCGAATCAGACGCTCGACGCCGACGCTGGTCACGGTGACGATTTCCTCGACGCCGTTGCGCCGAACAAAACGCAACATCTCGCGGATCATCGAAATAGGAGTTTCGTTCATCCCGAACGTCGCACCTTCGTCATGCTTGGCAACGGCGAATCGGCTGGCTTCCCAGATGCACGGGTCCTGCGGCGCTGCATGGCCATGCAGCAGCTCTGGGAACACGTCCTTGAGCATGTACGGGCCGGTCGTGGGCAGCAGACGCCAGCTGCCGGTCGCACGCGTGGTGTCCTGCGCATGCCTGGCCACGACATAGGTCGGCTCCAGACGGTCAAACCAGTCTTTTTCCTTGCCGTGGCGGCTTTCTACGTCCCAGCCCAGGCGCTCACTGAACATCTCGTGGCGCAGGCCGTACATGCTGTCCAGCAATGGGGCGGAAATGTTCCGCCAGCTGGGACGACCGATGATGATCTCGTGCATTTGAAGACTCCTACGTTCCCCATGAACGTGGATGCAATCAAACGACTTACCTGTAACATTTTGCAGCTGTCGAATCTTACAGCTAGACAAACGGTCAAATTTCGAGCAGGCCCAATACCAGGGCCTTGGCTACGGCCTGCTGACGGTTCATCACACCCAGCTTCTGGCAGGCATTCATCAGGTGGAAAACCGTTGTTCTTTCAGAGATTTTCAGAACGTGGGCGATCTCCCAGCCGCTCTTTCCCTCGGCCGCCCATTTCAGGCACTCGCGCTCTCTGGGGGTCAGCGGCCGGATCTTTTCACTGGCACCTCGGTTGATCAGTAGTGAGGCCGCCTGATGCACATAGGTCGCCAGCAGCACCGCCTCGGCATGAATCGTGGACTCGACAATGGGATGCTTGGGGTCGCTGGCCGCATAGGACATGATGCCAAACAGGCAGCCCAGTCCGTGCAATGGCACGCTCAGGCCCTTGGCCAGGCCGAACGACTTTGCTTCGGTGAAGATCAATTTGGCGTGGTCGGAATTGACACCACGGTAGCTGCGCGTTGCCAGATCGTCCCAAAGCGAGGGAATGACGTGACCGCGCGCATAGGTCACCGTGGGGTCGGCCATCGTGTAGCCGGATTCCAGATAATGGCGCCGCCATTCGTCGGGATACCCGTTGATAACGAATTCCTCGGCACGGGTCGGGGTTACCGGCATCAACGCGCCATAAATCCAATGCTCGAATCCCAGGCGCTGAGAAGCGTCCTGCACCTGGCTGGTCAGCGCCTCGATGGTGTCGCAGGCCATCAGGCGGGTCAGCAGGTCGGTATCGATGTGCGGCTTTCGAATCGGCTCGCGCGAGGTCGTCATGTCGAATTCCATCCTAGCGTGAAGATATTTACATTTCACTTGCCGAGGGCAGTCCTTGCCCGGCTTCGTCCCATACAGCGGGAGCGACTGCAGCCATCGCGCACGACCCGTCCAAAGACCCGGTCGATCCATGACTTTGCATTCAGCGAACGCCCCCTGGCATCACACTGCTATCGTATTTCGACCCTGGCGCCCGTCGCGCCCACCCCGTTTAGAGGCACTATGTCTTTCACCGCCCCATTGCACGTCATTATCCTGGCAGCTGGCGAAGGCAAACGCATGCGCTCCAACCTGCCCAAGGTACTCCATCGTGTCGCCGGAAGGCCAATGTTGCTGCATGTGATCAAAACGGCGAGGGCGCTGAAACCGGCGGCCATCCACATTGTGCATGGGCATGGCGGCAACCAGGTCCAGCTGGCATTGAGCGCCGAATCGGACGTCGACTGGGCCTTGCAGGCCGAACAATTGGGCACCGGACACGCCGTTCAGCAGGCCATGCCCCTGGTGCCCATCGATGCCCGCGTACTGGTGCTTTACGGCGATGTGCCACTGATCCGCTCCGACACCTTGCAGGCGATGCTGGATGCGCTGCAGCTGCTGGGCGACCACGCCGCGCTCGCCGTGCTGACCGCCCGCTTCGAAAATCCCCAGGGTTATGGCCGCGTGTTGCAGGACGACCTTGGTCATGTCGTCGGCATCGTGGAGGAAAAAGACGCCAGTGACGCTCAGCGCCGCATCGATGTAGTGAATACCGGCATGATTGCTGCAGATGCCAGGTTGCTGCGCTCCTGGCTGGGTCAGCTCAGCAACGACAACACCCAGCGCGAGTATTACCTGACCGATGTCTTTGCCATTGCCGCGCAGGCCGGCAAACCCGCCATCGCGGTTCGTGTCGGCGATGTGTCCGAGGCACTCGGGGTCAACGATGCCTGGCAGCTTGTCGATCTGGAGCGACGCTACCAACGTCTGCGCGCGCGCCAACTCTGCGATCTGGGCGTGCGCATCGCCGATCCGGAGCGACTGGATGTACGCGGTGACGTACAAGTCGGTCGCGACGTCGAAATTGATGCCAATGTGATACTGGAAGGTGACGTCATTTTCGGCGACAACGTCCGCATCGGCCCATTCTGCCGCATCCGCAATACGCACCTCGCCAGCGGCACGGTCGTGCATGCGCATTGCGACATCGATGGTGCCATCGTCGCCGAACACTGTGTCATCGGTCCCTACGCGCGGTTGCGCCCAGGCAGCGAGTTGGCCGAAGGCGCGCATGTCGGAAATTTTGTCGAAACCAAGAAAACACGCATCGGCCGCGGTTCCAAGGCCAATCATCTGAGCTATCTCGGTGACGCCGAAATCGGATCTGGCGTGAATATCGGCGCCGGCACGATCACCTGCAATTACGATGGCATCAACAAGTTCGTCACCCGCATCGGCGATGGCGCATTCATCGGTTCGAACAGCGCCCTGGTGGCACCTGTCAGCATCGGCGAGCAAGCCACCATTGGCGCCGGCAGCGTGATCACGCGCAATGCGCCAGCGGGGGAGTTGACCGTGTCGCGTTCGCGGCAGACCAGCATTCCAGGGTGGAAACGCCCGAGTCGCAAGAAGCCGGATTGAGTTACGCCGGAGGCATATCCAGAAGGCGCACAACCGCAGGAAATAGTGATCGGGTTGGCGTGCCCGACTGCGCAAGAAGAGATGGATGCAGCGCGCTGTACGGGATCCGGATGGTGCGGGAACTATTCGAATCCGCCGCGGAATATGCCGCGCACATCCGGCCCGTCTGAGGCCACGTTGTTGTTGAGATTTGGATCGGTGATGCCGACCGGCGGTGTTATCGAGGCGATGTTGCTGACCGCGGTGGTCATGCCTGCGGTGAGTTGTGTGGTCAGCGTGATTTGTACGGATGCTTGCGCGGGCAAATCCACGAGTAGGTCAAGGCTGTCGCTGCCATTGGGTTCGCACCACGCTCCGCCCGATGCCGCACAGGTCCATTGCGCCGAACTGAAATCGCTGCCCAAGGCATCTTCCACGAGCGCACCGACGACCGCTGCCGGGCCGGGATTGTCGACGCTAATCACATACACCACCGGCATGGCATCGTTGACGAAAGTGGCGTTGTTGGTCTTGCTGATGCTGAGGTCCGCGCTGCTGCCGCTGGCGCCGGGAATCACGCTCAGCGCGTTGGAGGCGGCGCTTGATCCAACCACGTTGCGCGCACGCACCACACAGCGATAGGCGATATTGTTGCTCAGACCGGTCAGGTCAATGGGCGAGCTGCTCGCGGTGCTGGTGTGCGCACCTGGCGTGCAACTGGCAAGGTAATCCAGGATCGCGCTACCGCCATTGCTCAGCGGTGCGTTGAAGACTAGTCGTGCGGCGTTATTGAGCGGGGTTGCGCTCACCAACTGCGGCGCGCCGGGCACAATCGCGCCCAAACTGAAATTCGCTTCGACGGTGCAGTCGGCGGTGATGGCGGCCGTGGTGTAGGTATTTCCGACCAGACTGCCGCCGCAGCTACCCGCTACCGTGGCGAAATAGCCACTGTCCGGCGTGACCGTAAAGACCGCGGTGTCGTTGCGATTCACCAGGATCGGCGCACTCGGACTGATCGCACCATTCATGCCCGCCGATGGCGTCACCGTGTATTGCTGGAAGGCGACGGAAAAACTCTGCACGACTTCCGCTGCGGCGGCGTAGTTGGCATTACCCGCTTGATTGGCCGCGATGCTGCAAGTACCGGCGCTTACGCCGGTAACAGTTTCGCCATTCGATCCACTGAGCGTGCACACCGTTGCGGTCATCGAAGTGAACAGCACCGGATTGCCCGATGCCCCACCGGTGGCGGAAACCGTGCCCGTGTCGCCGACCATGATCGCGGGTGCGGCGCCAAAGGTAATGATTTGCCCGCTCGCGCCTATGGCGAAACTCTGCGTGACTTCCGCGGCGGCGGCGTAGTTCGCGTTGCCCGCCTGATTGGCTGTGATCGTACAGATACCCGTCGTCACGCCGGTAACCATCGCACCATTCGATCCACTGAGCGTGCAGACCGCTGTCGTTGTGGAATCGAACAGCACCGGATTGCCCGATGCCCCACCTGTGGCGAACACCATGCCCGTGCCACCGACCGTGATCGCGGGCGCGGCGCCAAAGGCAATGACTTGCGCCCCCGCGATGATGCTAAAACTTTGCGTAACTTCGGGCGCAGCGGTGTAGTTGGCATTGCCTGCTTGATTGGCGACAATCGTGCATGTATCCGCACTGACCCCGGTGACGGTCGCGCCATTCACACCACTGACGGTGCAGACCGTGGGTGTCATCGAAGTGAATAGCACCGGGTTGCCCGATGCGCCGCCCGAGGCCGCTACCGTCCCCGTGCCACCCACTGCAATTGTCGGTGCTGCGCCGAAGGTGATGGTTTGCGATTGCATGGCCGCTACCGGAGTGACGCTGTTCGAGGCTGCCGAGGCGAAGCTGGTGCCGTTGAAATTAGTCGCCGTCACGCTGAAGGTGTAAACCGTGCCATTGGTTAGCCCACCCACGACGATGCTGCTGCACGGCATATTGCAGGTAACGCTCACGCCGCCGGGCGCGCTGATAGCCGTCACCGATGTCACGCCCTGCCCGCTCGGCGCGGTAAAGTTGACCGTTGCACTGGCGTCGCCCGCCGTTGCCGTACCGATGGTGGGTGGCACCGCGGTGCCATCGCTGTAGAGTTCAGCCGAGGCGAGCGCGATATAGTTTCCGAAGCCGCCTGCCACCAGTACCCGACCATCGTCCAAGGTCACGCTCACAGCGCTGTTGCGTCCAGTGATTAGATTAGCGGTCGATGTCCACGCATCGCTCTGTGCGTTGTAAACCAGCGCGCTCGTCTGGTCTTCGAAGTTTTCGTTAGTGCCGCCTGCGACCAACAATTTGCCGCTGCTGAGCAAGTTGGCGGTGTGTTGCTGCCTGCCCGAAGCGATATTCGCGCGCGCCTGCCAGGTGTTGCTAGCGGAGCTGTATGCGAAGGAGCTGCCCCAGACGTTGCCGTTGGTGTCAATGTCTCCACCGCCGACCAATAGCACGCGGTCGTCTGCAAGCAGCGTAGTCGTATGCCCGTAGCGGCACTGCTGAAAGGCGCCGGTGAGCGACGTGCTGTTGGTGGTCGGGTAGTAGAGCATCGACTTGCACGATGGACCGCTGCTGTCTTCGCCACCTGCGAGCAGCACATCTCCATTTGCGAGCAGCGTTGCGGTATGGCGGGACAAGCCATCGGGAAGATTCGGGCCGTTTGTCCATGTGTTGATCGCGGGGTCGTAATGCGCCGTCGAATTGAGCCGTCCGACAAATTCGTAGTACCCCCCAGCCACCAACACCTTGCCGTTGGCAAGCAAGGTTGCGGTGTGCTGGGCGCGGGCAGCCTGCATCGGTGCGACGGCACTCCATGTATTGGTGACAGGGTCGTAACGTTCGGCGGTGTTGGTGGCGATTTGGCTGCCATCGCGGCCGCCAATGACAAGCACCGAGCCATCGGCAAGCAGGGTCGCCGTATGCTCAGCGCGCACAGCGGAAAGGCTCGCAGTCGCACTCCAGGTGCCGGTTGACGGGTTGTACAGCTCGGCACTGGCAAGCGGTGTATTGAAATAGCCAACGTTATAGCCCCCCACCACCAACACGCGGCCATCGTTGAGCTTCGTGAGTGTGTGTAGCGTGCGCGCCGCAATCATCGAACCGGTTGCAGTCCAGGTCTCGCTCACCAACACAAAGCTGAGTGTGGCCTGCGGTGCGGATTGGTAGCTCGCGCTGCCTGCCTGGTTGGCTGTGATGGTGCAGATACCCGCGTAGCCTGCGGTGACCGTGCTTCCGACCAAGGTGCACACGCCCGGTGTGGTGGTCTCAAACACAATCGGGTTGCCGCTGGCACCACCGCTGGCGGTAATCATGGCGCTTTGGCCGCTACTGATGGTGGGCGCGGGTCCGAAGGTGATGGTTTGGGTGCCTTGGCCAACGGTAAAGCTCACGCTCACCTGCGCTGCGGCGCTATAGCTCGCATTGCCCGCCTGGTTAGCGTTGACAGTGCATGTATCCATCGACACACCGGTGACGGTGCTGCCATTCGTGCCGCTAACGGTACATACACTTGGCGTGGCGCTGGTGAAGATGACAGGCTGGCCCGATGCACCACCCGTCGCGCTCAACGTGGCGCTGTTGCTCACACCGATGGTTGGCGAGCTGCCAAAGGTGATTGTTTGCACGCCGATAGGTGTGACTGAGTTGGACGCCGCCGATGACGCGCCCAAACCGAAACTGTTCGCTGCGCGCACCGTGCAAGTCACGGCCACACCGGGTGTCAAGTTGGTAAACACGATGGGCGAGTCACTGCCGTTCAAACTCTGACTTCCACAGGTAGCGGTGTAACCGGTGATGGCGCTGCCGCCATCATTGGTGGGAGCGGTGAAGTTGACCGTCACATCGCCCACTGTGGTCGTTGCTGTGCCCATGCTGGGTGCCGATGGCACACCAATCGGTGTGACGCTATTCGAGGCTGCTGAGGCCGCACCCGTACCGAAGGCATTGGTGGCGGTTACCGTGCAGGTGATGGCGACGTTATTTGTCAAATCGCTGACGACAATGGGGGATGCCGCCTGCGTGTTGCTTTGCGTACCGCAGGTGGCTGTGTAGCCAACGATTGGACTGCCGCCGTTATTCTCGGGCGGCGTGAAGGTAACGGACACGCTTGAATTGGCGGGCGTGGCAGTGCCGATGGTGGGTGCATTCGGCGCAGTCGCGCCATCGGCATCACGAATCTCGGCGGAGGCAATCATGCCCGAATTATTCGCCCCGCCGACCACCAGCACCTGCCCATGCGGCAAGACCACAGCACCGTGAAGATGGCGTGCGCTGATGAGGCTGCTGGATGATGCCCACTCATTGGCGGAGACGTTGTAGGCCACGGTGGTGTTCATGGTGGTGAAGGTCGCACCATCACGACCGCCCACGCGCAGTACGCTACCGGAAGGCACCACTGACAAGGTCGCTGCGATGGTCACAGGTTCGGGTACTTTTGCCGCTGGTGCCCATGCCCCAAACGGGTTGTAGCTGTGCGCTTGTGCCGTCTGCGTGCTGCTGCCGGTTGAGGTGGCACCGGCGACGAAAAAAGCCGAGCCGTTCGACAGTAGGACTGCATTGGCGCTGCGCCGCGCGACACCCATGCTACTGGTGACCGCCCAGGTATTCGTTACCGGGTTATACAAAGAGGCACTTGCCAACACAAATGCGCCCTGGCTGCCACCGGCCACCAGGACACGACCATCCTCCAAGAGAAGAGCGGACGCTTCAGAACGCGATGAGGAGTCCGAGCCACCGGCAGACATGGTATTGGTAGTAGGGTCATAGAGATCGGCATCGCTGACAACGCCGCCTGCTAGCAGCACCCGGCCATTGCCGAGCAGCGTAGCGGTGTGAGTGGCGCGCGCGGATGTCATGCTTGGCCCAACCGTCCAGAGACTTGTGGCGGGGTCAAAGATTTCGGTGCCCGATAGTGCTTGTCCGAGCGAGTTGCGCCCGCCCGCAACCAATACACGCCCATCGCTCAAACGTGTTGCGGTGTGTACATAGCGCGGCGTGTTGAGGCTTCCCGTGGTCGTCCAGCTATTGGTGGCGGGGGCATAGATTTCCGCCGCTGCCGGGTAATTGCCCACACTATCGCTGCCGCCCGCGACCAAGACGCGGCCATCATTCAATAGCGTCACCGTGTGAAACGCGCGTGCGGCGGCCATGGTGCCTGCTGCACGCCACACGCCCGCACCAACCACTGCGTTGGAAGGTGCGGAAGGCACGCTGTCGCCAATGGCGTTGGTGGCGATGACGGTACATGTTATCGCCACGCCGTTGGTCACACCTGTCACCACAATGGGTGAGGCTGCACCGCTCATGCTGGCACTGCCACACGTGGCGGTATAGACGGTGATGGTGCTGCCATTGTCGAATGATGGGGCGAATGAAACGCTGATGCTGCCATTGCCCGCCGTTGCCAACACTGCCGAAGGAGCATCGGGAGGGCCCACGGGCGTGACACTATTCGAGGTGCTCGATGCGCCACCAATACCCACGTCATTTGTCGCATACACCACACAAGTCACCGCCACCCCATTGGCAAGCCCGGTGACACTGATTGGCGATACAGCACCACTCGCACTGGCCGCACCGCAGGTGGCGGTGTAACTTGTGATGATCGTGCCGCCACTAAACGCCGGCGGCGCGAAGGCCACACTCACGCTGGCATTGCCGGCGGTTGCCGCACCGATGCTTGGCGCATCCGGCACCGTGGCGGGCGTGACCGCGTTCGACGCCTCTGATACAGCACCCGGTGCGATGGCGTTTACTGCCCGCACCGTACAGGTGACCTCCACGCCATTGGCGAGCGGTGTCACCACAATCGGTGAGGCGCTGCCCGAGACACTTTGCGATCCACACGTGGCGATGTAGCTCGTAATGGGGCTGTTGCCATCGTTGTTAGGCGGCGTGAAATTCACTGTGACCTGCGCATTGCCGCGCACGGCATTACCTATGACTGGCGCACCGGGCTGTGCGACCACCGAAATGTTTTGTGTGACTTGCGGTGCGGCTGTGTAGTCCGCGTTACCCGCTTGATTGGCCGCGATCACGCATGTACCCGTCACGATCCCAGTCACGGTTCCACCGTTGTTGCCGCTCACCGTGCAGACTGAGGTCGTCAGGGAAGAGAACTCCACCGGATTGCTGGATGCGCCACCGGTGGCTGAAACCGTTGCCAAGCCGCTCGCCGACAGATTGATGGTGGGTGCGGGGCCGAAGGTGATGGTCTGCGCGCCTTGGGCGACGCTAAAGCTTTGATCGACATCGGCCGCGGCCAAAAAGTTGGTACTGGCTGACAGGGAGGCACGGATGGTGCAAGTACCAACGTGGATGAGGGTGACCGTGGCACCGTTGGTGCCGCTGGTGGTACACACTGCGGCGGTCAGGCTTGCAAAGGTAACGGGGTTGCCTGATGCGCCGTCGGGGGCACTGACGGTAAAGGCTGCATCACCGAGCGTCTTGTTGGCGAGCGCCGCAAAGTGGATGGTCTGCCCGAGAGGGTTGATCACCGAGAATGAAACCGCCGCCATCTTGCCCACCATCGGGCTATTGCCCGTGCCGTTGGCACTGCTTCCGGATGCGGCA
>JANMUE010000079.1:0-1904 GCA_031391205.1 Lysobacterales bacterium
GGTGGCGCCATGGGCTGTAGCAACATCCACGGCAGTTTGTGCCAATGCCCTGGGCGTGAGATCGCCGGCAGGCGTATTCACCAAGTCACGGGCCAAGGCGCAAGCGGCAGCCAATTGCTGTACTTGCTCCATATCCACCTGCGCACCAACCGCCAAGGTGCGAGCCTTGCGCTCGGTCGGTTTCTTGTAACGCTCAAACCGGTACTGGCCGTATTCCCAACCGAGCGCGAACTGTTGTGCTTCCTGTACCGACAAGCCCGCGGGCAATGCATAGATTTCTTCCGGCAATTTTTCCGGCAATGCAGCAGCCATCCACAGGTTGAGTGTGTTATCGGGCGAGCGTTTGCCCAGCCCCACCCACACCGCCGCCAACGCGCCCTGCTCGTTGGGGATCAACAACAGCTTGTTGCGTTCGCCGCGAAAACTTTGCAACCGTGTCCAGGTTTGTACACGAGTGTCTTGCCCGGCCAGGAAGGCATCGAAGCCATCTTCGGGTAACAGCAATAGGGGGATTGCAGCATTGTCGGTAGTACGAACCAGCATGGGCGTCTCGCAAAAAACGATGTGTGAAAAAAACGGCTTCTTGCTTTATTGCCAAAACAAAAAGGCAAAAATTTACGCAAATTTTATTCCAGAAGAATAACAGGCTAGGGCAACACGTCCGGCCAGAAAATCAGGCGCTTTTCGCCTTCCAGCCATTGACAGATCAGTGGCTTATGTGATGCCATTGCGCCGTTTTTTTCATAGGCTATTTTCTTGAATTTTCAACCCGCAGAATTTGCCGATGCCACTGTATCGGCGGCAGCCGTAGTACGGAATGTAACCGTACTACCCACGGCCCCTGCGGGAAACTGAACTGAAGCAGCCTTTGATCCTCAGACAGTGAACCCCGCCCGGCCCACAGCGGGGTTTGTCGTTTTTACAGGTTATGATTTTGATTGTTTGATTTTCCCTTGCTTGATTTTTCACTGATTCATTACGGCCATCCTTCAGGAGCCATCACAATGCAGATCTATTCCCAGAAAGACGTCAAGAAAAAGGCGCTCGCCGGCGCTCGCATCGCCATCCTCGGTTACGGCAGCCAGGGCCGTGCCCATGCGCTGAACCTCAAGGACAGCGGCTATGACGTGGTCGTTGGTTTGCGCAAGAACGGCGATAGCTGGAAGAAGGCCAAGAAAGACGGTCTGTCTGTGGCTGAACCGGCCGAAGCGGTGAAAGGCGCCAAGCTGATTGCCTTCCTGGTGCCCGACTTGGCCCAGAAGGATCTGTACAAGCTGGTGCTGGAGAATGTGTCCCTGGGTGCAACCATCCTGTTTGCGCACGGCTTCAACATTCACTACAAGCAGATCAAACCGCGCAAAGATCTAGATGTGGTGCTGATTGCACCTAAGGGCCCCGGCCACTTGGTGCGTCGTCAGTATCAGCAGGGTCGCGGCGTGCCGTGCTTGATCGCCGTCAGTCAGGATGCCACCAAGAGCAGCTTCGACAACGCGCTGGCCTATGCGGATGGCATCGGCGGCACGCGCGGCGGTGTCATTAAAACCACCTTCGCTGAAGAAACCGAAACCGATCTGTTCGGTGAGCAGTCGGTACTGTGCGGCGGCACCACCGAGCTGGTGCTCAAGGGCTTTGAAGTATTGACCGAAGCCGGTTACCAGCCCGAAGTTGCCTACTATGAAGTGATGCACGAACTGAAGCTGATCGTCGACCTGCTGCACGAAGGCGGCTTGGCCAAGATGCATCAGTACGTCAGCGAAACCTGTAAGTACGGCGACCTGACCCGCGGCCCGCGCATCGTCACGCCCGCAGTGAAGCGCGAGATGAAGAAGGTGCTGAAGGAAGTGCAGAACGGCAAGTTCGCGCGTCAGTGGATTGCCGAGAACAATCGCGGCCAGAAAAAGTAC
>JANMUE010000095.1:0-14768 GCA_031391205.1 Lysobacterales bacterium
ATCTGGTCGCAACGTTGGCAAAAGATCAAGAGCAGCGGAGCAAGCCCCGCTCTACAAAATCAAGAGCATCGCGGTTCACGCCGCTCCTACATTTGAACTCGCATAGAATCGCGGCACATGACCAGCCCCGTCCATCGCAGCATCGAAGCCGTATGGCGCATCGAGTCGGCACGCATCATCGCCACGCTGGCACGCCTGCTGCGTGACATCGACTTGGCAGAGGAATTCGCGCAGGAAGCTCTGGTCAGCGCGCTGGAGCACTGGCCCGAGGCCGGCGTGCCCGGCAACCCCGGCGCCTGGCTGACGGCCACCGCCAAACGCCGCGCCATCGATCATCTGCGTCGCGGTCCGATGCTGGAACGCGCGCACGGCGAACTCGGTGCAGACATCGAGGGCGAACCCATGAGCGGACCCGAACAGGACGCGGTACTGGCCGGTGAAATCGGCGACGATCTCCTGCGGCTGATGTTCACTGCCTGCCATCCGCTGCTGTCGACCGATGCACAGGTGGCGCTGACGCTGCGCCTGCTCGGTGGTTTGAGCACCGACGAAATCGCGCGCGCCTTCCTGGTGCCTGAGCCCACCATCGCGCAGCGCATCGTGCGCGCCAAACGCACCCTGGCAAAGGAACGCGCTGCCTTCGAGGTGCCCGAAAAGCCCGAGCGTGCGGAACGTCTGGAGTCCGTGCTGAACGTGATCTATCTGATCTTCAACGAGGGTTATGCGGCCACGGCTGGCGACGACTGGATGCGACCGGCGTTGTGCGATGAGGCGCTGCGGCTGGGACGGGTACTTGCCGAACTGATGCCGCGCGAGGCCGAGGTGCATGGTCTGGTGGCGCTGATGGAGCTGCAGGCCTCGCGCGTCAAGGCCCGCGTCACCGCGACCGGCGCGCCAATCCTGTTGCTCGATCAGAACCGTGCAATATGGGATCGCCTGCTGATCCGGCGTGGCCTGATCGCATTGGATCGCGCCGAGCGCCTGGGCAGTGCGCAGGGTAGCTACACCCTGCAGGCGGCGATTGCCGCCTGTCATGCGCGGGCACTGCGCGCCGAGGACACGCAGTGGAATGTCATCGCCGCGTTGTACACAGCGCTGACCACGATTGCACCATCGCCGGTGGTGCAGCTCAACCGTGCGGTCGCCATTGGCATGGCTTTCGGCCCGGCATTGGGACTGGAACTCGCCGATACATTGATCGATGAGCCGTTGTTGCAGCACTATCATCTGCTGCCCGCGGTACGCGGCGACCTGCTGAAAAAACTGGGGCGCTTCGACGAGGCGCGCATGGCGTTTCTGCGTGCTACCGAACTCACCCGCAACGCCCGCGAACGCCAGCTGCTGCTGGCGCGCGCTGAAGCATGCGTCCAGATTTCCTCTGAGCAAAGCCCGCACCTATGACCGAAGGGCTGTCAACAGCGCAGCTGGTCAATCCCGTTGGGACATAGATCAAACGCAGGAGTACGTTTCCAGTTTCAGAATTCGAAACTGTTGGCAAAGATGCCATTGCCCGACGGAAATGTGTGCCGCCATACGCCGCGCCCCAGCGTGCCGGCGATCAGGCTGCGTGTGCTCGGCAAGTACTGAAGATCGAACACCAGCACATCCGGCAGGCCGACGCCCAGCATTGACCAGGTGCTGGCATTGGCGGGAGCAGTGAACACGCCTGATCGAGTGCCCACCGCCACCACGTCGCCGTCGAGATCGGCAATGAACTCGATGGTGCGGAAATCCAGCGAGCTCATGCTGGTCAGATTGCCCGTCACATCCTGCCAGGTAGCGCCGCCATTGATGGAGCGAAACACCTGGTTGTCATCGACAGCGAACACACGATTGGGGTCATCCGGGTCCATCGTGACGTCGGTGACGGTTGCAGCGCCCGCGGGCAATGCGCCAGTGGCGGCAAACACGCCCAGGGTCAATTTGAATACTGCGGCATTCTTGCCGACGTAGGCGACGTTCGCATCAGTGTGGCTGCCGAATACCATGGCATTGCGGTTGGCGCCGGGGCCGCCCAACGGAGCAAGTATGGGTGCGGCGGTATTGATATTGATGGATTCGTACAGCGTCGAAACGCCGCCGATCAGCATCCGCGCCTTGTTCGCGCGGTTCAATTCGATCGGTGTCACAAACTGCGGATCGGCAATGTTTGGCAAGCCCAGGCTGGCCTGCTGAGCATTGGCATTGCTGAAGCGCACCCGCCGGAAGCCACCGAGGTTCTGCGAGCTGATGTAACGGAAACCGGACAAAGGCGCCAGGCTGACACTGTCGGCCGCGATATCGCCGCCATCACCGCCGTTGATGAACACCCAGCGCGGATTGCTCGCGTTCTGCTGCATGTGCGTGCCGTTGTCCTGGGTGCCGATGGTGATGATGTCGGCGACGCGGTCGTGGGCCAGGTCATGCACCTCCATCACATTGAGATTGCCGATCACCGACGCCCAGGTGCCCGCCGACGAGGTGGGGTTGCTGCGCCGGTAGAGGCCGCCATCATCGCTTTCCAGCAGATTGCCATTGGCATCGAATTCCATATCGCGGCTGTCGGCATGTGGCGAGGTGTTTCCGGCGTTGCCATCCATGATGGAAGTGAATTGCGAACCCGCAGCGGCTGCCGCATTGCCGCGCGCCAGATTGCCAGTGAAGGGGCCGGCGCTGATGCGATCGCCACTGAGATAGACGATGTTGACATCGACCGGATCGGCAACGATCGCACTGTTCACGGTGCCCTGCCCACCGGGATGCAAGTTCGGCACATCCATTGGCGTCCATGCGCTGCCGAGCGTAGTGCTGCGGAAAATACCTTCGAGCGCACCACCGTCCACGGTGGCTACATAGACCGTCGAGGCAGCACCTACTGAGAATCGTATGGTACCGATGCCGCTGCCCAGGCCAGTGATCCCTGTGGTGATTTCGATCCAATTGGTGCCGCCATTGTCACTGCGAAACAGGCGCGGTGTGGCGCCGAGCACCGCGGTATAGAAGCGCAGCGGATCGGCAGGGTCGGCTTCCAGATCGGACACGCCGCCAGTGGGCAGGCCACCCGTGCCCGAAACCAGCGTCCAGTTGGCGCCCGTATCGATGCTGCGGAACAGTCCGCCGGTACGCGACACCACCATCAGCACTGCGCCCCGAGCCGAGACTCCAAGGATCTTCTGTCCCAGCAGCGGCGTTGCGCCCAGATGCGCCCAGTTGGCACCGCCATCGGTGGTGTAATAAATGCCGGTCTCATCGTCGCCGCGTTGGCCGAAATTGCTCCATCTGCCGGTGCCGGCAATCAGGGTCTGATGGGTGACATCACTGCGATCGAAGGCGATGGCACCGATCGACTGCGACGGCAGGTCTTCGGTCTGTGGCACCCAGACGGGCTGGGCCACAGTGGCATTGCTGGTCTTCCAGATGCCGCCGTTGACCGCTCCCACGTAGATCGTGTTGGCGTCGGTGGGATGCGGTGCGATGGCGTGGATGGCACCTGAGACCTCATCGTTCGGCGGCACATTAAGTTGTGCAGATTCGGTGGGTGACGGGCCCAGCGCTTCCCAGGTCGGCGTTACACCGCGGAGCTTGGCGCGGGTCGGCGGCACGATGGCCGGACGTTCTTCTGCCGGGTCGACAGGTTCGGCATCGGACAGTTCGTTACGCGGACGTGCAAGCATCGGCGGTGGCAGGCCGGGTGTCAGGGTCGACTGTGCAGCCGCTGGCGTAGTCGCAACTTCGGCCAACGTTGCTGACGGCAGCGCCACCAGCATCAGCAAACCGACGGTGATTGCGGCGCCCCGTCGTAGCCGGCAAATAGGTTCCTGTGGCGACATCACGCCGTGCAATGACATACGCACATTGTTTCTCCTGGAAGTTGGCCGCTGCACCCCCGTGCAGCGGGACCGGATACGTCCGGAGGTCGAGGGTAACCCAGGTATTGGGATGGTGACCAGTGACAGCTGGCAGTGGTAGCGATGTAGGTGCGGTCTTGCACCCGCACGCTTTTGACGTTCGCGCCGATTGCCCGAAGATCAAGAGCGTGCGGGTGCAAGACCCGCACCTACAAGGCAGGGATCACGCTTTCGCCAGCCGCCTCAGGCGATTCGCGCAGCTGCGCAATGACTCGTGCAGCGCCGCGGGTGTCAGTACCTTAAAATCGAATGGCAGCCGTGACAGTTCGCGCGCAAACCAATCCAGATCATCAGCCTGCGCGCGCAGCAGCACGCCGTCGTCGCGCGGCTGCAGCAGACCGATTGCGGGAAATACTTCACGGCGCGCGGTCGCGGCATCGGTCAGCAGCAGAACCTCGATGGCATGCGCGCGTGGCAGGGTGGCGACCGCATGCGCCAGATAACCGAGTGCATCGAAGCCGTCGGGTCGCGCAAAACTCGCCGGCATCGGCCTTACCTGCTCTATGCGGTCGATGCGAAATGAGCGCAGTCCCTTGCGCAGATGGCAGTGGCCGACGACATACCAGCGGCCGCTGCGCCAGGCCAGTCCATAGGCATCGAAGTCGCGTGTGCTGGTCTCGCCCTGTGGCGTGCGATAGTGCAGATGCACGCGCTGCCGCGCCTGCGCTGCAGCGCTGAGTACGGACAGCGCTGCGCCGTCGCCAGCCATAACCTGGGCGCGTGGCAATTCCAGCGCAATGCTTTCGTGGACGGCACGCAGCCGCTGCTGCAATGGCTTGGGCAGGACACGCTCGAGCTTGGCCTGGGCACTGACCACCGCGGGTGCGGCGTCGCTCAACCCCAGGCCACGTGCCGCCAACAATCCCAGCGCCAGCGCCATGGCCTCATCGTCGTTGAACATCATCGGCGGCAGCTTGAAGCCGGATACCAGCGCATATCCGCCATAGCGGCCGCGTTCGCTGGTCAGCGGAATGCCCAGTTCCTCCAGCATGCCGATATAGCGACGCAATGTGCGCTGATCGACTTCAAGTTCGCGCGCCAGCTCCACGCCGCTGATGCGGCCACGCGCCTGCAGCATTTCGAGTAGGGTCAGTACGCGGGTGGTGGGGCGATGCATGGGGCAGATTCTAGCGATCAATCAGGGCTTAAATCGCCCTGATTGAGTTCTAGCCTGCACGGCACTGGCGACGTTCCGCCACGGAGAACTTTATGCCCAGAATCTACATTCGCTACGCCATGGCCGCAGCCGCTCTCATCTTGATGACGGCCCTGGCCGGCTGTCAGTCCGCAGCCCATACGGAGAAATCCATGCCCACCGAAACATCCGTCGTTTGCTGCGATGTTCTGGAATTGCGCCAGTACACCCTGAAACCCGGGCAGCGCGATGCACTGATCGACCTCTTCGATCGCGAGTTCATAGCGCCACAGGAGGCGCAGGGTATTCGCGTGGCAGGACAGTTCCGCGACCTCGACAATCCCGATCGATTCGTCTGGCTGCGCGGCTTCAAGGACATGCCGGCACGCGCCAAGGCACTGACCGCATTCTATGGCGGTCCGGTGTGGCAGACGCACCGCAACGCAGCGAATGCCACCATGCTGGATTCGGACAATGTATTGCTGCTGCGACCGGCTGCAATGAATTCCGGCTTCGTGATTCCACTTGCACCCCGATCATCGCCGGACGCCAACGCCACAACGGCCGCGATCGTCGTGGCGACGATTTACTACTTCGACACGGGCGTCGACGCCGGCTTCGTCGCCTTCTTCGACGCCACCATCGCGCCGCTGCTCGCTCAGGCAGATGGCGAGGTGCTTGGCCGTTTCGTCACCGAGACTGCCGAAAACAATTTCCCGGGTCTGCCGGTGCGTAAGGGTGAATCGGTCTTCGTGTGGTTTGCACGCTACCCGGATGCGGCGGCGCATGCGCATCAGCAGCGCACGTGGATGGCCTTGCCGGCGTGGACGCAGGCCACCGCCGAATTGCAGCGCCGCATCGTGCGCAGCGAAACATTGCGTCTGGCCCCGACCGCAGGCTCACTGCTGCCGATCGCAGACCGGGCGCGTTGATATGGAACAGACAGCGCATCTCTGGCTGTTCTTCGTCATGGTATTCGGCGTTGTGCTGCTGCCGGGTCTGGATATGGCCTATGTGCTGGCCAGCGCCCTTGTGGGTGGCCGACGCTCGGGCATGATGGCGACGGCCGGCATCGTTGCTGGTGGCATCTGCCATGTTGTCATGGGCGCGCTCGGCATTGTGGTGGTGCTGCGCCTGATGCCCGCCTTGTTCAACTTCATGCTGATGACCGGCGCGATCTACATCGCCTGGATAGGTCTGGGTCTATGGCGCAGCGATACCGCCTTTTCTGCGTTGCCGGATCAGAAACGACGCTCGCAGAGCGAAACCTTTGGCCGGGGCATGCTGACCAGCCTGCTCAATCCCAAGGCGTATCTGTTCATGCTCGCGATTTTTCCGCAATTCCTCAAGCCGGCCTATGGCGCATTGTGGACACAGGCGCTGTTGCTTTGGCTGATCATCGCGATCACACAGATCGCGGTTTACGGCGGCATGGCGCTGACCGGTGATCGCGTGCGCCGTTTTCTTGCCGCGCGGCCCGGCGCGAATGCTCTGCTGGCACGCATTGTCGGTGGCGTGCTCATAGCGACCGCAATCTACACCGCATGGAGCGGATGGAGCGGTGCGTGATGCCGGGGTCAGACAAGGTCGATCAGAGTTCCTTACGCGTCTCAATCAGGAATTGAAGCCTGTCGATATTACCGGGGCCATCCAGCGGATATGCCAGATCGATATGGATCACACGACCCAGTCCCGAACGGCTATTGCCCAGACGCAGACCCAGTCCGACATCTTTGAGCACGCCGAAATCGGGCGTGTCCAGCGAATCCTTACCCCAGGTGCGACCGGCGTCGAAGAACACGGCGCCGCCCACATGGAACAACCGGAACGGATACCAGTCGGTGAAGTAACGCTGTTCGATCGTAATCCGCGCGCTTTTGTCGCCACCTTGATAGTTCAGAGGATAACCACGCAGGCCGTTGCTTCCACCGAGCAACAATTGATGATCCAGGTCCAGGTTATTGCCATAAGTGAGATCGGCACTGGCGAAAAATAGCCAGCGCTCGCTTTGTTCGAAGTAATAGCGCGTGCGACTTTCCAGCAGCAGGTCCGCATTGCGACCGTCCTCCCGGCGCCCGTTCAAAGTCGACGAAAATGTCAGCGTCGAACGTGGACCCAGGCTGAGTCCACGGTCGGCGGCGACCCGGTACATCAGGGCGTTGCGATCTGCATCCAGCCCGGCGCTGCTGTAGCCAAGACGAACCTGAAGACGCGTGCCCAAAAAAATGTCTTCGGTGCGCTCGAGCTGGTCATGATTGCGACGCAGCGTAAAGTCGTCCTCGATCAGCTCCCAGCCCATCCACGGATACACCAGGTCGCGGTCCGTTGGGATCGGATCAGTGGCTAACGCGTCCGGCAGTGGATCGAACCGGCGCTGGTCCAACGTTACGCCCCATAACCAGCGTTGCACCCAGTCGGCCTGCAGGCCAGCGGAGCGACCAGCGAAAACCTCGGCGCTGTGGGTGCGCTCGCGAAATCGATAATCGACTTCGCCGAGACGATACAACGGGTCGATGCGGTCCTGAGAAGCGAACTGAAGACCGCTGGCCCAGCGCGTATCCAGTGAGAAGAATGGCCGCTCCACGGCCACCTGCCATTCGTCGCCGTCGCTGTTGTTGGCGTAGCTGGCCAGCATTTGAAGTCGTGTGCCAAGCACATGGCGGTCGACAACGGTCAGTTCGCGAACATCGCGGTCTACACCGGATTTGTAAGAAAGCGCCACACCCACCCCGCGACCGAGCAGATTCTGCTCCTCGATCTCAAAGCCATTGGTACTCTTGCCGCCGCTGCGACCCAACGAAATGCCGGGGTTCAACGACCAGACATCGCGGGTAGTGATGCGCAGATCGACCACGCCATCGGCAAAACGAATCGGCGTGATGTCCGCGTCGTATAGAAACCGTTCGCCGCGCAGCATGCGTTCCGATTCCTCAAGCAGGCGATGCGAATAGCGATCGCCGGTTCGGAATAGCACCTGTTGCAGAATCAGCTCGGGCTTTGTCTCGATATGCAGCCGGTTCGACAATCGAAACAGGGCGCGGTCCTCGCGCGGATCGCGCGGATCGAAAACATCCTGATTATCCACTTCGATTTTGCCGATGACGGCGCCGGAGCGTTCCAGCTCCACGTGGCCGGGCACGTTGGTGATTTCTGCCCGCGACGGTGGCCGCAGCGCTGAATCGGCAAGCAACGGACCCGAAAGCGTTAATGCCAGGTACAGGGCGCAATGCAATCGGCGCAGGTCGGGCGCAGCTACCGCGCCGGTGTCTGTGCCGATCCCACTGCCCGGCGCACTGCACTTCACGTAACATCTCCCGATCAGACCATCCAACACGCCAAACCTGCGCGTCACTGTGTCGCCTGCCATGTTGGGCGCACGTCGGAATCTGGTTAGGTAGTCGTTATCCTCAGAATCGATCGGACCGCAATTCGAGCGTACGCCCGATACCGATCCTTGTTTGTTGGCTATCGCACTGATGCATGCCGGCGCATCGTCAAAGCCCGGTCGTGATCTGGGTGCCGTCCGCAAACGCAATCGTGCGCGGTTCCCAGTGCACGGTGAAATCGCTTATCGGCATGGCGGTAAAGGCGATGTCGTTGACGCTCGCCGGAAGATTGGGTTGACCGCAACGGATGTCGGCGCTGCTGCCCGCGCCAATGCTTTCGCCGTGATCGATAAAGCAGTCGGTCATTTCTTCACCGGCGGCGCTGCGAATGGATACGCTACCCTGAATCGACGCGATGGCGCGGGGCGCGAGGTTGTGCAATCGGTACGTCACCACCAGTACCCTGTTGCCGCTGCCCGCGGTGGATGTCGGTGATTTCCTCGTCGCGTAATCGCTTGCCACAGGCTGGCCGTAGATCTCGTCGCCGGTCAGTATTTCGCGTTTCAGTACTCTGACGCTGCTGACCTTGCGCAGCGGTGCGATCATGGCCTCGCGATCGGCACGGCGGGCATCGGCCTCACGATCGCTTACGCTCTGCTGGGCCAGAAAATCCTTCTGCAAAGCAATGGCTTGGCGAAACGTGCGAGCCGTGAAAGGCTGATCGGGATCAGCAAAGGTCGCGGGCAGTACATCGCCACCGCTGCGTCTGAGGTAGCCCAGTACCAGTTCGCGATCCTCATCGGGCAATCGTTCCAGTTGTTCCTGGATCGGAGTGAGGTCATCCACTTCCCATGGCAGTGCTGTGCCGTAAGGACTGCGTGACCAGAACCCTCCAGCAATGGCGACAATAGCGCCGATCAGCAACCAGAAACGAAATGAAGTCAGCATTGCGGGGCTCCGGCATTCGGTGGGTTGACGCGCTGCATGCGCAAGGTGCGAAGCGTGAACGAAGGCGCGGCGCGCTGCAAGCTGTCAAGCGGATCGGCGATGAATGAGGGTGATGTGTCGGGATGAACCCTTCCTGCCGCTGCGCTGAGCGGGAGAGAGGGCGCCAGTCGCCGCGGAAAGGGAACCCGGTGAATTTCAAACTGAGTCATTGAGCGGCGCTGAGATAAGGAGCCGGAGCGCTCCGCGTGATCATTCGTGACGTTCCAAGCCGATGAATTGGGAAGCTTTTGGCGAGATACTGCTAGGATTACCTTCAGTCATAAGCCGTCTGCGCCGCTGCCAAATGAGTTCCTCTCCATCGCCAGTACCATCGATTGACGAGCCCAAGCAGCTGCTCGATCGCGCACTCGTCACCACATTCCTGAAAAACGTTCCCGATTACATCTATTTCAAAGACCGGGCATCGCGTTTCATCGCGATGAGTGCCTCGTTCGTCAAACTCCTCGGGAAACAATCCCAGGACGAAATCATCGGCAAATCCGACTTCGATTTCTTTGACAAGGCGCATGCCCAACCGGCCTTTGATGATGAGCAGCGCATCATGCGCACCGGAGAATCCATTCTCGGGAAATTGGAAAAGGAACTCTGGTCCGATGGCCGCGTGACCTGGGTGTATTCCAGCAAGATGCCGCTGCGTGGCCTCAAGGGTGAGGTCATCGGTACGTTTGGTTTCAGTCGCGATGTCACCCTCAGCAAGGAAATGGAGGCGACCCTGGAGAGGAAACACAGGGAGTTGATGGACACTTCCCGCGTTGCTGGAAAGGCCGAGATTGCCACCGGAGTGCTGCACAATGTCGGCAACGTGCTGAACAGTCTGAATGTTTCCGCCTCGATCATCGCCACTGGTTTCCGCCAGTCGAAAACCGACAGCCTTGCCAAACTGACCGAGCTGTTGCGCGAGCACAGCCACGATCTCGGCGATTTTCTCGCCAGCGATCCCAAGGGCAGGCGCGTTCCGGAATTCATCACTTCCCTCGCTCAGAACTTCAGCAGCGAGCGGGATCGACTGCTCGAGGAACTGAATTCCCTGCAGAAGAATGTCGATCACATCAATGAGATCGTTTCCATGCAGCAGAGCTACGCCATCATGCTTGGTACCGTCGAGACCCTTGACGCCCCCGCACTCATGGAGGATGCCTTGCGTATGAATTCCAGCGCACTGGAGCGCCATGACGTGCAGGTCGTTCGGGATTTTCAGCCCACCCCGCGTATCGTCGCCGAGAAAGGCAAGGTTCTGCAAATTCTCGTCAACCTGATCGGCAACGCCAAGCATGCCTGTGACGATGGCGGCCGTCCCGACAAAATAATGACACTGCGGGTCACACCGGGTGAGCCGGGCTATGTCCGACTCGTCGTCGAGGACGATGGCATCGGCATTCTGCCGGAAAACTTGCCAAAGATATTCCAGTATGGATTTACCACCAGGGCCTCGGGCCATGGCTTTGGCGTTCACTCCAGCGCCATCTCGGCAAAAGAAATGAAAGGCTTTCTCAACGTCCATAGTGACGGTCTTGGCAAGGGCGCCAAATTTGTTTTGGAATTGCCCGCCGCTGATTAGTTTATGCACACCTGAGCCAAATAGAGCCCTGCAACGCCATGCAACCTTCCTCAAACGAACCGACCGATCCGAATCTCTTTGAGCTGGATCAGATCATGGCCGCCGCTGTGCTTGAACATGCGCCCTTCCATATCTACTTCAAGGACCGCGACAGCCGTTTCATCGCTATCGGCCGACAGAAATTGATCCGCCACGGTTTTGCCGACGCCAGCGAAATGATCGGTAAGTCCGATGCCGATTACTTCCCTCCGGAACACGCCGAGCTAGCCCGCAATGACGAAGAACACATCATGCGCACCGGGGTGACGATGGTGGGACAGGAGGAAAAACTTGTCTGGGGCAATGGCGAATCCAGTTGGGGACGCGCGACCAAGATGCCGCTGCGCGAAGAATCCGGGGCCATCATAGGTACGTTCGGATACACCGAGGATATAACCAAGGAAAAAGAGTTGAGTCTGTCACTGAAAGAAGTGCAGAGCGCGCTCGTCGGCGCTTCGCGGGTGGCCGGCATGGCCGAAATCGCCACCGGAGTACTGCACAACGTCGGCAATGTGCTCAATAGTCTGAATGTTTCGGTCGCGATCCTCGGTTCCGGCATGCGTCAGTCGAAAGCCGAAAGCCTGAGCAAGGTTGGGCAGCTCTTGCGCGATCACACCGCTGACCTCGCCACTTTTCTGACTGAGGATCCCAAAGGTAAAAGAGTACCCGAGTTTCTCGAATCGCTCTCCCAACACTTCAGTAGCGAGCGCGAACGTCTGCTAAGCGAAATTGATGTGATGCAAAAAAACGTGGATCACATCAAAGAGATCGTCGCGATGCAACAAGCCTATGCGACCATGGGTGGCATGCTGGAATCAGTCGATGCTATCGACTTGATGGATGACGCATTGCGCATGAACGCTGGCATTCTTTCCCGCAACCCGGTCAAGCTGACCAAGGACTACCGGCCCGTTCCTGCGGTCATCGCGGAAAAGGGCAAGGTGCTGCAGATTCTCGTCAATCTGATCCGCAACAGCAAACACGCCTGCGACGAGACCGGCCGGCCCGACGGCGAGCTGACGTTGCGCGTTGCGCCTGGCGAACCCGGCCGCGTGCAGCTGATCGTGCAGGACAATGGCATTGGCATACCGGCAGACAACATACTGAAAGTATTTCAGCACGGCTTCACGACCAAGGCGGACGGACACGGCTTCGGCATTCATTCCAGCGCCAATGCCGCCAAAGAAATGAGGGGGTCCCTCACCGTGCACAGCGAGGGTTTGGGGCACGGCGCTGCTTTCACCCTAGACCTGCCTGCCGCGGAAGTCGTGGAGCGGCCTGACACGGCTTTGCCGTAGTAGGAGCGGGTCTTGTACCCGCTCACTCTTGATCTTCGTCCATCGGAGAAAAGGTCAGGAGCAAGCGGGTACGAAACCCGCTCCTACAGACTGCGCCACTACCGTGAAGTACGCCGCATCGAGGGGTGAATCTCCAGCAGACGAGACAGGCCCATGCATCCGAGCAGGGTCAGCAGCCAGGGATTACTGACCGCGTCCATGATCGGCGTCGACGCCAGCGCTGCAATCCAGTCTCCGGAGAAAATGGTGAAGGCGACGATCGCGCAGAGGCCGAATACGGCCACGAAGAAAGCGATCAGGCCGATTTCGAATCGGCGCGTGGCGCGCCGGCGCTGCATCGCGGCTGCCTCGATCCGGGCCGCCGTAACGGGAACGAAATCCGCAGGCAGCTGCGCTTCGATCGGCTGATTCAGCGTACGCGCCAGCAGCCGATAGCGCAGTTGCCGGGCGCTGTGCCCATCGCGGCTGCGATCCTGGCGCTCGTCTTCGCGCGCCAGGTCCTGCAACTGCCGCTCACGTTCGGCGGCGTCGAATAGCCATTGCGGTGAACGTGTATTCATCGTGCGGGTCCTCAATGCAGTTCCAACACTTCGCGCAGACGCAGCCGGCTGCGGAACAGATGGCTCTTGATGGTGCCGGCGGGCAGGCCGGTGATCTGGGCAATCTCGGGAATCGGCAGGTCCTCAAGATAGTGCAGCGTCAGCAGTGTGCGCTGCACCGGCGGCAGCAGGTCAATGGCCACGCGCAGATGGCGGGCGGTGTCAGCGTCTTCGCAGGCCGCCTGGAAGTCGAAGCTGTCGGCCTCATCCTCCAGTGCAATCACCGGGTCGTCCTGCTCGATGCGTTCTCCAGTAGGCAGGCGCTGGCGTTCCAGATGACGTAGTGCGATCGAATAGGCTACGCGACCTATCCAATATTTCAGCGGGCTTTCGTAGCGATATTGGTGCAGGTTCTGATACACGCGCAGAAATGTCTCCTGGCAGATATCGCGGGCGTCCTCGTTGTGCCGCAGCATGCGATAGACGATATGCCAGCACAGGCCCTGGTACTGCCGCATTAGTTGTTCAAACGCGCCAGGCAAGCGCGCAAGCACGGCCTCGACCATGGCGCGGTCCGGATTCATAAGATAGGGCAGTCCATTGTCATCATGGATACGCCGCAGCACCCACCGGTTGCAAGCCCCATGGTTTCAATCGTCTGCAACCGCCTACCGCCGCCGCGACTCCTATGACAGCGAAGGGGTCAGGACGCCTGGCCCGCACGGAGCTGCTCATGGATCAACATACGCTAGTCCCGCTCGCCCTGTTTGCCTGCATAACCTGGGCATTCAAGGCCACACTCGATGCGGTGATGCGCTACCGCATGCTGCGTGAGCCGGGAACCGAACATCTGCTGCAATCCATTCTGCTGGGGGAACAGGCGCAGCGCCGGTTGGCTTCGCTGCGCTGGGGGCTGCTGCTGATCGCCATCGCGATCGGCTTTGCGCTGATTGAATTCCTGGGGGTGCGCGGCGTTACCCCAGGCGCAGTCGCCCTGCTGGTCGGCTGCACCGGCATCGCGCACCTTATTTACTACGCGCTATCGCGCAAGCAAACCTAATTCCCCCACACCGCGTCCAAGCAGACACCGGCACTGACCGCCGGTGCGGGCAGTCACGCCCGGATTCATCTGAGGCGCTGCTGGCGCTGCGCCTTTCAACCACTTCAATCAAAAAGCGAGAACTTCATGACCCTCCATTCCCTGCTGCGTGCTCTTTTTCTGTCGACGGCGCTGTGCTTATCGATATCGACAGCGCAGGCTGCAAAAGAGCCGGATACCGAATCCGCCGACACGTTGACACGCACCATCGCCGCGCTGGATACCAAGGTCTTCGATGCGTTCAACAGCTGCGATCTGAAAACCTTTGGCGAGTACTTCACCTTCAATGTCGAGTTCTATCATGATCTGGGCGGGGTTACCTGGACGCGCAAACGTATGGTCCACAACACCCGCAAGAACATCTGCGGCAAGGTGCGCCGCGAATTGATCGCGGGTTCGCTTGAGGTCTATCCGATCAAGGGCTACGGCGCGGTGCAGATGGGCACGCATCGTTTCTGCGCGCAGGGCAGCGACGACTGTACCGGCATCGCCAAATTCACCCATATCTGGAAGCGCGTAGACGACGCCTGGGTTGTGACACGCGTGATCAGCTATGACCATCGCGAACTGCCGCAGTCATGAAGTCATTGCTGCCTGTTGTGTTCGGTATCGTGGCCGGCACCGCACTTGCCAACAGCACCTGACCAGAGCTTGCTGCGCGCCCGGCTGGATGTGCAAGTACGGGCATGGCTGGCCTAGGGACCCTCTGAACAAGTCGCACGTGCCGCGACCGAGTCCGAATCGGCTTGCAACAAGGAAGGGACCGCAGGCCATAGCCGACGCTACGGTCAAGGTCCCTGACGCGGTTGCAGGCCGATTCGGGCCGGTCCCGAAGGGTTTGCGTTCCAAATCGTCCGCAACTTCGTTGGACGACTTGGT
>JANMUE010000111.1:0-3756 GCA_031391205.1 Lysobacterales bacterium
CTTGCTCTGATGTCCAGACAGTAGAGCAAGAGCATCGCGGCTCACGCCGCTCCTACATGGCTATTTGCCGAAATCGGCAATACGCCACAGATACAGACTGGCCAGGGTTCGATGCGGCGCCCAGTGTGCGCAGAGCTCATGCATTGCCCGCGCTTTGGGTAGCTCATCAAGGTCCAACACGATCTGCACGCCCTTCTGCACGCCCAGATCATCGACCGGCAGGATATTGGGGCGGCCAAGCCGGAAGATCAGCAGCATTTCCACGGTCCAGCGCCCGATGCCACGTACTGCGGTCAAACGCTCGACCAGTTCATCGTCGTGCAGCCAGCGCAGTTGCGCGGCCTTGGGCACTACACCTTCGTTCGCCTTCTCGGCAAGATCCTTGAGCGCAGCGATCTTGTTGAATGACACACCGCAGTCGCGCAGACCCTGCACCGGCGCCGCCTGCAGATTCTGCGGCGTCATGCGGCCGCCGGCGCACCAGCGTTCGCGTACGCGTCCGACGATGGTGGCGGCGGCCTTGCCGGAGAGTTGCTGGTACAGAATCGAGTTGGCCAGGGCATCGACCGGATCAAACGGCCGATGCCAACCGGTCTCAATGGGACCGATGCGCCGCATCCACTTGGACAGCGACTTGTCGGCGCGCTTCAACACGCGCCCCGCCTCGTCGGTATCGAAACCGCGTGGAAAAGGTCCACGCGGCCGCGCTGCATCAATGGACATCCCTGTCTCCTCGCTTAGCGTCTCAGTAGGTACCACATCGGCTTCGCCCAACAGCCTATTGCCTGCCACACCCTAAAAACCTGCGGTTTTTCGCCCCCTGACTCAGGGGGCTATCGCGGCTCCGAACTTGGTCAGAGGTACCCTTACAGCCTTGGTTGGAAATCGAGTCGCGTTGTAGCAGCGGCATTGTGCGTCGGCACATCAATCGGCAGCGGCTTGTAGCCGTTCACCAACCACAGGTGCAGCTGCGAGATGTACAGCGGATTGCCCAGCGAACCACTCTGACCGCCCGGATAGGCCTGTACGGCTGCGATGGGTGAGGTCATCTCGCCGACAAATCGGCGTGCCGGTCCGCTGCCGAACATGAAGCCGTTGACGCTGTCGGCACGCGTGCTGTGGCTGGACGCATCCACCGCCTCATATCCGCCCTGCCTGGCTACGCCAGGAAGGCCGGGCGCAAGATCGGTCAGGCCATACAGACCTTGACCTGGAATACTGAACGGTCCACCCAGCGGATGATCGAAGACAATGCGATGCAGCCGGCCCCAGCGATAATCGCTTTGCTGGGTAGAGTTGGCGAAGGCAGCCGCATAATCATTGCTCGCGAGCCGGTTCAGCGCGTCCTGCAATGCAATCAGCAGGATCGCGTCACGGGCGTCTTCAGGCGTGGGGGCACCGGAGTGCATGAAGAAATTCACACCGGATGCGCCCACACCGTGACGCGTCGGGAACCTATCCAGATGATGCTTGAGTGCGACATAGGATTCGGTCGAACCCGGCAGCGCCGCACCCAGCCCGATGCGCGTCATCGTCGCATCGATGCTGCGGCGGATGACCTGGCCGCGCCATACCGAGAAGATGGTCGCAGCGACCGATGCATCGATTTCGGCCTGGCTGGGCTCCGCCAGCGCCAGCGGATTGTCGCCCGCATCGAAACCCTCACGAATACCGGTAGGGCTGGAAAAATCCCACTGCGAAAAACGTTGCACGGCTTCGCGCACGCGCGTGTCGACGTAGACCTCTTCCAGTGCACGCCAGGTGGAAACCTCAGCGCGGTGCATCGCATTGATCAGATGCGGAACCATCAACTCCGCATCCAGCAGCTGCGCGTTCGCCTGCGTCTTCTGAATATCAGCGACCGTGATTTTGGCCTCACGCGCGATCAACGACTGCATCATGCGATCGACACGGCCCTGGCGAAGGCTCGAGTAGGCGAAGTTCAGATAATACAAACCACCCCCCGGACGCACTTGATTGAAGGCATTGTTGTCCAGAGTGTTGCCGACCGGATCGTTGTTGGCGTTGGCGATGTAGTTGCTGGCCGGATTGATGACAAACGGCATCTCACTCGCCGGCAGCACTTCGAATGGCATGGCCTGATTCGGCTGACGATGGCTGACGGCGAGCCATTCGTTCTTGCGCGTACCCGAGCCATCGCGGATCAGGAAAGGCGGCGCGCCATCCACCGAGCTGCTGGTCTGCAGATCTTCGCGCACCGGGGCTTCGGCGCTGGTGAAGTAAGCGATATTGCCGTCGGTGTCGGCGAACGCGAAGTTCTGCGAGCCGACATCGAAGTACTGCAACGCTCCGCGAAACTCGGTCAGATTGGTGGCGCGGTTGATGCGCCGGATCGCATCGAGCTCATGAGTAGCGCCCCAGCCGGTGTAGGCCACCGATAGACCCGCATTGCCCTGGATCGACAGTATCGGACCGTTGTTGCGCCTCGGTACCAATAGACTCAAACCGCCATTGGAATAGCCGATCGTGGTGTCGCGCTTTGCATTGTCGGCGACGCCATCGAGCTGGTTGACGTTGTAGGTCTGAAACACCCATTGCACCGGCTCGGATACCCCCTTGTAAACGGTGTGCGTGGGCACGCCGTAGGTATTGAACACGAGCCGCTCCTGATAGGTGTCGGCCACATCCAGCGGATTGGTGGTCAGACCCCAGCAGAATTTTTCGGTGCAGCCAAGCAGGATGGATGGCGCGCCCGGAGGCGCCAATCCAGAGACATTCATCGGAGCGGGATAACGGCTATCGTTGGAAACGATATGTGCTTCGTGCATGATCGCAGGCATATCCAGCGCGAGATGCGGATCGTTGGCGAGTATGGGTTTGCCGGAAACGGTTTCGGCGCCTGCCACCACCCACCAGTTGCTGCCGCCACGGTTCTCGCGCGGACGCAGCGTCGGCGCAATCCATGGATTGTCTTCGATCTTGCCGCGCAGATCCTGGGCCAGCGCCATCATTTCCGGCGTCACCATGGGCGTCAGTTCGGAGAACGACTTGGCCGCGGACGCATCGGCCTGCGTGGGCACGAACCCGTTGATCGACACGCGATTGTCGAAAGGTTGGACGCGATGCGTGTCTTCGAAGAACAGTGCGGCGCCATTGAAGCCGCCGGCAGCCCCCGCCTGCTGATAGGCACCCAGGCGCATGGTGTAATCAATGTCCAGATCGAAGCTCAACTGGAAAGCCAGAATCTTTCCGATCACCAAAGAATCCACCGGCGACCAGGGTTCGAATTTTGTCAGTTCAAGCGCCCCGTACTCTGTCGGCAGCGCATGCGTACGCACCCAGAAATTCACCCCGTCGGCATACGACTTGAGTTGACCACGAAGCTCGAAATCGACCGCTGACCAGGATGTCTGCGCTGCACGACGCAGACCAAGCGTTCGCAGTTGCACATCGTTGGCGAGCGCCGGCTGACCGACCAGTTCGGCCAGCGTGCCGCTGGCAGCGCGGCGCGTGTAATCCATCTGGAACAGACGATCGCGCGCGTGCACATAGCCGAGCAGAAAGGCGGCATCGTAGTCATTGGCAGCTGTGATCAACGGCACGCCGGCGGCATCGATACCGATGCTGCCAGGCGCGCGCAGGCCATCGGCGGTAATGGTTTCTGCATTCGTGACGGGCGCGGCGATTGCCGCTGCGATCGCGACGATCAATGTCGCAAGACGCGTTCTGGTCGCAAGCTTCATGGGTCCCTCCCCTTACCGATTATTCGGTCAAGGGATTATGCGCTCCTGCACA
>JANMUE010000131.1:0-1981 GCA_031391205.1 Lysobacterales bacterium
CGTCGATTAGTACTTCGAGTGTTTTGCGTGATCGTGGTCGCCACGCGTTACCCAACAGCTTAGCGGCGAAAGTAACGCTGCCGAGAATGCGCTTATCGTTGGCATTGAGGTGTTGCAGCAGCGAGCCGGGTGACGACTCGGCATGAACGAAGTGCTGGTAGGCGGTAATAGCGTGCAGCAGCTCTGCATGAAACATAGAAAGTTTAGAAAGTTGGGGTCTTGACTCTTGACTCCCAGCGAATCAATCGCCTAACGCGTCGGCATGTCCCGACCCCTTCGCATTGAATTTGCCGGTGGGGAACAATGCCGGGATAAGCGCCTTGAGCGGGGTGGTCTCGCGGGCTATGATTAACTCTGATTAATCTGGAGTGTGCAATGACCACCAAAGTATTGACCGCGCATGTGCCGCTTGCGTTGGCAAAGAAGGTTGATCGGTTGGCCGCGCGCATGGAGCGGCCTCGTGGTTGGATTGTGAAGCAGGCGTTGGCAGCGTGGGTGGATCAGGAGGAGGAGCGGCGTAGCCTGACACTGGAAGCCTTGGCGGATGTTGATGCGGGTCGAGTCATCGATCACCAAGCGGTTCAGGCGTGGGCGACTAGCCTTAATGCCAAGAAGCCGTTACCTGTGCCAAGCTGATGGAGCTGAAATGGACCAGCAAAGCATTATCCGATGTGGCACGACTTTATGAATTTCTGTCGCCTGTCAATGCAGCAGCGGCGGTGCGTACCGTTCAATCGCTGACAGCGGCGCCCGCCAAGCTATTGAAGCAACCCCGCATGGGTGAAAAGCTGGAAGAGTTCGAGCCACGCGAAGTGCGTCGCTTGTTAGTGGGGCGTTATGAGATGCGGTACGAACTTCACGGCGGAATCATCTATGTGCTGCGTATCTGGCATACGCGAGAAGATCGTTAAGTTGAATGGTACTTACTTAAGCCGTACAAGCTCCCTCCCCCGCTTGCGGGGGAGGGTTGGGGTGGGGGCACTCCGACGCTTCAACAGCCCGCAGCATCTGAGCTTTGCCCCCATCCTGTCCTTCTCCCGTCGAACGGGGGAAGGGACGCTTCCTGACATTGATGGCTTAAGTAAGCGCCATTCTCGTTAAGTTCATTATTTACCTGAGATACTCGTGTCCCGCCCCTCAGAATCGAATTTCCCGGTGCGTTGTACCATCTGACTTCGCGCGGTGATGGCCGGGAAGATATTTATCTCACGCGAACAGCGCCGGGCCAAAAGTTAGAAGGTATTCAGATAGCAGCGATTCTCAGTTCATGAATTATGAATTGCGTGACCGGTGCCGGGCACCGGGTTCGGGGGTATTAGTCACTCGGTGCCGATACACTTGATCACTTCTGGTGTATCGACGCTGTGCAGCACAGTGACGATCTGCAGAAGTTGTTGTTGATCGTTGATGCGATAGACGATGCGGTAACCCTGAAAGATCACTTCCCGAATCGTGTCTTGATGACCCGCTTCCGGCACCATGCGGCCGCTGCGCGGCATGGCCGTTAAGCGCTCAATGGATTGGATCACACGCTCGGTAAATTGGCGCGCATAGAACGGCGAATCTTGCGCGATGTAATCGCGCAACTGCGTCAGCTCACGCTCAGCGCGCGGCGACCACTCGACCTTCATTGTGCGGCTGGTGACTGATCGCCGAGCAAGCGGCGTTTAACGTCTTCATGGGGGATGCCGCGACCCTCGTCCAGTTCCTTGAGGCCTTCCTCGATCTTCTGCTTGACGTACAACTCGTGCATCAAGTCATTCCAGCTCACCGACTCCGGCAACTGCTCGATCAGTTCGCGCGCGGCTTGTTTGGCGCTGTGCATGGTGGTTACCTCAGACAGTTAACATGGACAGGAAGAATAAACGTCCTATTCGAGGAAAGCCATCACGCCAGTCGTCGTGAATCCTCAGGACTGACAGAGCCTAAAGAGCCGCTTTTACCACCACATCAAGGCCATAATTTGCCGGCCGCCGCGGTT
>JANMUE010000215.1:0-1435 GCA_031391205.1 Lysobacterales bacterium
GTTTGCCGGCCGACCAATCGGCGGATGCCTTGTTGGAACAGTTGCGCGGGTTGACCAAAGCGGAGATTGTATAGCCGTAGGGGCGGACCTGTGTGTCCGCCCGCTTCTGTGCGATGTTGAAGATGGGCGGACACACAGGTCCGCCCCTACGGGAACGCGAACCCATGATTGAACTACAATCCGCCAACCAGGTGCTGATGATTCGTCCGGTCCGTTTTGCCGGCAATGTTGAAACGGCGGTATCGAATCGCTTTCAGAACTTGGCTCCGCAGCACACTGTCGACGAAATCCAGGCACGGGCATTGGCGGAATTCACGCAATTGGTCAGCGTATTGCGTGCTGCCGGTGTGACGGTGCATGTACTGGATGACACGTCCGAACCGTACACGCCGGATGCCATTTTTCCCAACAATTGGTTGAGCTTGCATGCCGATGGCGCGGCGGTGTTGTATCCGATGCTAGCGCCGAGCCGCCGTTTAGAGCGACGCATGGATGTCTTGCAGCATCTCAGCGAACAAGGGCTGCGCATCAGCCAAACGATCGATCTCACTGCGCACGAGCAGCGAGACAAATTTCTGGAAGGCACCGGCTCACTGGTGTTGGATCGTGTGCATCGCTTTGCCTATGCGTGTTTATCGCCGCGCACCGACCTCGATGTGCTGGGCGAATTCGCGCAGCGACTAGATTACGAGTTGGTGACCTTCGATGCAGCGGATGCCGACGGTGTGCCGATTTATCACACCAATGTATTGATGTGCGTTGGTACCCGTTTTGCAGTGCTGTGTACCGAAGTGATTGCCGCGCATGAGCAGGCTGCTGTCTTGCAGTCACTGCGCAGCACCGGTCATGAAGTCATTGAGATCGGCGCAGCACAAATGCAGGCCTTCGCCGGCAACATGTTGGAATTACGCACCGAGTCCGGCGGCTTGTGCGTGGCCATGTCGCAGCGCGCCCATGACGCATTAACCGACACGCAGCGTCAGCAACTGCAAGCGTTGGCAGGTCCATTGGTGGTGTCGCCCATTCCTACTATCGAACGTCTGGGTGGCGGCAGCGTGCGCTGTATGTTGGCGGAAGTGTTCCTGCCGCAGCGCTAATCGCCGGGCCGGTGCTTGGCTGCTAGAATCCCGGCTCCTTCGACGGAGATGTCTGCTTGCTGGATTTCATCATCAAAATAGTACTGGCCTATCTGTTGGGTTCGCTGCTGGGCAGTTTGGTTATCGGCAAACTCAAAGGCGGCGTTGATATTCGCCAACAGGGCAGCGGTAATGCCGGCGGCACCAACGCGCTGCGTACTCAGGGCTGGATGTTTGCAGCCGGTGTCATGCTGATCGACATCGGCAAGGGCTGGGTGGCAGTGGCGCTGTTGCCATGGTTGTCTATCCCGGGTTTAAGCGCCGATGCCATCGACGTTAACTGGATGAAAGTGGGTTGC
>JANMUE010000221.1:0-2667 GCA_031391205.1 Lysobacterales bacterium
GGCAACAGCCTTGCTTGTGCAGCGCATAAATCTGGCAACGATCATCCTGGGTGATGCGTCGATACTGTGGCATCGGTAACCTCTTGCTTTGACAAGAGGTTACTCGTCATCATCCTCTCAACTTATGCACTGGCTAGTTGAATCCGCGAAACTATTCTTCTCGGATGCGGCAAGAAACCCCAATTTATGATTCAACAACCAATGATCTGGCACATCACCCAACCAAGCAATGCCCGAGGCACGCATCGGAGCAGCAGGATTGACGCCTTTGGTGACGGCTTGGGTGATGACGGCCAGACGTTTTTCCTTCAGCTTCTCAACCAGCTCCTGCTTCTTGGCGATCAGCGCATCAATCTGCCCCGTCTTCCAGTCCAGAAATGCAGCGATTTGTTTTTGCTCTTCTCTGGGGGGCACACAAATCGGTAATAGGCTTTGGTATCCCTCACTGAATGAAGGAACGGCCCCTGGGTTAATGAATTCAGCAAAATCAATGTTAGTCATCCACTGATAAACCCATCGAATATCAAGATGCTCGGCGTCAGGAATATATGCAGTCATATTGTTGTCGATACAACATGGAAAACTTGTCACTCGGCGCCTATTCAGCAGCAGTGCCGCACCAATTTTTGCGTAAACGACCGCATCCTTAGGGATGACAGTTGCTCTGATCCTGTTTGCAGTTTCCCTACTTATAGTATTAGGTGCTTCACCCATATTTCGACCATCGGCCGCCTCTTTTAGGTCACCCACTTTATAGAAGGGCAGCTCCTCTTCAGCGATGCCTTGTTCATCAAGAGAAAATCCCGCACCACCCACCAAACGTCCTAATTCTTTCAGGCGTCTAACTTGCCAATGGCTTGGTTTCAAGCCGATCCAGGCAATACCACTAGCTTCATATTCTTGGTACGTGTAGTAGCTCACTTGTCTACGCCCTTCCCTTTCATCTGCTGCTCAAAAGCCTCCAGCGCCTTGATATCCGCCGCATCCGCTGCCAGCGCTTCAGCACTACGGCGCTGCGTATCGAATGCTTCATAGCGTTCGTGGGCAATGGTCTTCATCTGCTCGGTGCTGATGCGCCCGGCGTTGCTCAGCAGCGGACGGTCGTTGAAAGCCAGCAGGCGATCAACATTGTTGCGCCAGTAGTCGAGGGTGAGTTGCTGACGTTCTTTGGCGCGCAGCTCGGCTTGTTCCAGAAAGATCACCACCAGACGATTGAGCGTGTCTACTTCGTCGGCGTTGAGGTAATTCTTGGCGACGATGACATCGTGCTTGCGCACGCGCGTGCCGCTCCACGTAGTGAGCGCCATGTTGGGTGAGGCAGCATCAGCGCGCGACACCACAATTTCGGCAGCGGTCTGTTGCGCCACTGCATACAGTAATTTGTTCTGGACTTCGGCAAAGAACAGCTGAGCCTCGCTGTCGTCAGTGCGGTAATCACTGCTCAACGCAAACAGGTCGCGCACCTTTTGATAGAAGCGCTTTTCGGAAGCACGAATCTCACGGATGCGCGCCAGCAGTTCGTCGAAGTAATCCCAACCACCGGGACTCTTCAGGCGTTCGTCATCCATGACAAAGCCCTTGACCAGGTACTCGCTGAGGTGGGCGGTGGCCCACTGTCTGAACTGAGTACCGCGATGGCTGCGTACCCGGTAACCGACGGCAAGAATCGCTTCGAGCCGGTAGTGACGCAGGTTGCGCGAGACCTTGCGTTTACCCTCGTGGCGAACATGTAAGTAATCCTTACAAGTTGCCGCCTCTGCCAACTCGCCTTCGGCGTAGATGGCTTTCAAGTGCAGCGTGACATTTTGTGGTGTGGTCTGGAATAGCTGGGCGAGCTGCGCCTGGGTGAGCCACAGCGTTCCCTCCTCAAGGCGGCACTGGACTTGTGTACGACCATCCTCAGTCTGATAGAGGATAAACTCGCCACTGGGAACCGGCATGTTCTGCTGACTCACGCAGTAACGTCCTTGAGCATGGCCATGATTTCCTTTTCCAGCGCCAGAATGTCGGCTTCGATGTTTTCCAGCGGACGCGGCGGCTCGTATTCGTAGAAGTGGCGGTTGAAGGGAATTTCATACCCGACTTTGATCTTGCTGTGGTCGATCCACGCATCGGGGCGATACGGCAACACTTCGGCTTTGAGGTAGGCCTCGCAATGGGCCTGCACCAGCGCCAGCAAGGGCGCCACATCCACCTTGCCCTTGTTCTTCTTGCCTTCGTAGTCCAGCGGCAGGGGCAAGGCGATGCCGGGCGGGAATGGCACATTCTCGGTGTCGCGCAGATCGGCATCTGGCTCGGGCTTGCCCTTTTTGTCGAGACACACTTCAGCCGCGGGGTCTTTCTCGCCCAGGCTACCGGCGGCAAGCAGCGCATTCTTGAGCTTGTCTTCCAGTGTGATGTCCGCTTTTTTGAAGGCAGCGCTTAATTGTTTGTCGAAGACGCTGCGGTCTTTGACGAGCTGCCCGGCTTTGAATGCGGGCTTCATGCCATTCAACGCTTCGAGGATGGCGGCCTGTGCGGCGGCGCCTTTCAGCACTTCTTCCACAATCTTGGCTTTGTTCTTGCGCTTGCGGGAGATAGCCAGCTCACTGAAGGCGCTGGTCTGCTTGAATCGCCCAATGCGCTCATCGTTGACGATGAAGTTGAGACGTAGCGGACGCTCGACCA
>JANMUE010000231.1:0-2542 GCA_031391205.1 Lysobacterales bacterium
GAAGCTCTTGCTCTGACTATCAAAAGTAGAGCAAGAGCTTCGCGGCGGGACGCCGCTCCCACACAAGCCGCTCCTACATTGCCGCTATACCTGACGCGCCGCGCGGATCTGCGCCTCGACGGCGGCCAGTGCGGTCATGTTGACGATGCGCCGCACTGTCGATGCCGGCGTCAGCACATGGACGGGCTTGTCTACACCCATCAGGATCGGGCCGATGGCTACGCCGTCGGTCATCTGCCGGGTGATGTTGTAGGCAATATTTGCGGCGTCGATATTCGGGCAGACGAAAAGATTGGCGCGCCCGGTCAGCAAGGAATTCGGGAACAGCTTGTTGCGGATTTCTTCGTTCAGTGCGGCATCGGCGTGCATCTCGCCTTCGATCTCGATCTTCGGCTGTTTGGCCAGCACCAGCTCACGCACCTTGCGCATCTTCTGCGCACTGGCGGTGTCATGGGAACCGAAATTCGAGTGCGAGATCAGCGCGATCTTTGGCGTGATGCCGAACAGCTTCAAACGGTACGCGGCCTGCAATGTGGCCTCGGCCAGCTGTTCCGCGGTGGGGTCGATCTGGACATGGGTATCGAGGAAGAAGAACACGCCCTTGTCATTGGCGACTGCGGTCATGGCCGAAGGCGACGACACGCCGGCATCCAGCGAGATCACATCCAGGATGTGCCTGAGCTTCTTGTGATAGCGACCGACGATGCCGCAGATCATCGCATCGGCTTCGCCGCGCTCGACCATCAATGCAGCAACCACGGTGGCGCGCGAGCGCACTACGGCCTTGGCACCCGCAGGCGTCACGCCGCGGCGCTGCATGCCGGCGTGATACTGCTGCCAGTAGTCGTTGAAGCGCGGATCGTTGTCGAGGTTGGTGACATCGACATCGGTGCCCAGCCGCACGCGCAGGCCCATGCGTTCGATGCGGCGCTCGATGATCGCCGGGCGGCCGATCAGGATCGGCCTTGCGAAGCCCTCGTCGACAATGACCTGCACCGCGCGCAGCACATTCTCTTCTTCGCCCTCGGCGAATACGACGCGCTTGAGATCGGTGCGCGCACGATCGAACACCGGCTTCATCAACAGACCGGTGCGGAAAATAAACTGCGTCAGCTTCTCGCGATAGGCCGCCATATCGGCCATCGGTCGCGTGGCGATGCCGGTATCCATCGCCGCCTGGGCTACGGCCGGCGCGAGTTCGACGATCAGGCGCGGATCAAACGGCTGCGGAATCAGGAAGTCAGGACCAAACGCCGCGGCCTGGCCGCCATAGGCCTGGGCCGCGACATCCGATGCTTCGCGCCGCGCCAGTGCGGCAATGGCATGCACACAGGCGAGCTTCATCGCTTCGTTGATCGTGGTCGCGCCAACGTCGAGTGCGCCGCGGAATATGTAAGGAAAGCACAGCGCGTTGTTGACCTGATTCGGATAGTCCGAGCGACCGGTGGCGATGATGCAGTCCGGGCGTGCCTCGCGCGCGAGCTCGGGCAGGATCTCGGGGGTGGGATTGGCCAGCGCCAGGATGATCGGGCGCGTGCCCATGGTCTTGACCATCTCTGGTTTGAGTACGCCGCCGGCGGATAGTCCCAGGAAAATATCGGCCCCGCTCACGATCTCGGCCAAGGTGCGCTTGTCGGTCTTGCGCGCATAGCGCTGCTTGTCGGCGTCCATGTCCTCGATGCGCCCTTCGTACAGCACTCCGCAGCGATCGACCGCGAGAATGTTTTCGCGGCGCATGCCGAGCGCGACCAGCATGTCCAGGCAGGCGATGCCTGCGGCACCTGCGCCTGAGGTGGCGAGTTTCACTTCTTCGATTTTCTTGCCGACCACATGCAATGCGTTGATCACGGCCGCGCCCACAATGATCGCGGTGCCGTGCTGGTCATCATGGAAAACCGGAATCTTGATGCGTTCGCGCAGCTTTTTCTCGACGTAGAAGCACTCGGGCGCCTTGATATCTTCGAGATTCATACCGCCGAAGGTGGGCTCCAGCGCGGCAATGATGTCGACCAGCTTGTCCGGGTCGCGCTCGTTGATCTCGATATCGAAGACATCAATGCCGGCGAACTTCTGGAACAGCACGCCCTTGCCTTCCATCACCGGTTTGGCCGCCAGCGGGCCGATGGCGCCCAGACCCAGCACCGCGGTGCCGTTGGTGATCACCGCCACCAGATTGCTGCGCGCGGTGTACAGCGACACCGTGTTCGGGTCGCGCACGATTTCCTCGCAGGCCGCAGCGACCCCGGGTGAATAGGCAAGCGACAGATCTTTCTGCGTCATCAGCGACTTGGTCGGCTGGACCTTGATCTTTCCGGGCGGGTAAGCACAGTGGTATTCGAGTGCCTGGGTCTTGAGATCGTCGGAGTTGGACATAAGGTTGCGCGGCCTTGTGCGGCGCGTGAACAGGGGATAGTCGTCAGAATATATCACGCGGGTTTTTCGGGCCGGGGTTGGTGCCGAGATGTGGGAGCGGTGAAGTTTGTGGGTCCGACCTGCGGTCGGACGCTTTCGCCAGAGTGGACCGGGTAGACAAAAAGCGTCC
>JANMUE010000233.1:0-4378 GCA_031391205.1 Lysobacterales bacterium
TGAGCCGCGATGCTCTTGCTCTACTCTCCAGAGATCAGAGCAAGAGCTTCGCGGCTCACGCCGCTCCTACATTTTATGTTTGCATTCAATCCGGCATCTGGCGCCGGATCTCGAAGGCACGTTCCCAATTGTCGAACAGGATACGCACCAGGCGCGGATCGAACTTGACGCCGGATTGCTGTGCGATGAATTGGCGGATCGCCTCTGGCTCCCAGGCTTCCTTGTAGCAGCGCTTGCTGCCGAGTGCGTCGAACACGTCGGCAAGCGCAGTGATGCGCCCGCCCACCGAAATCTCTTCGCCCTTGAGGCCGCGTGGATAACCGCTGCCGTCCCAGTTTTCGTGGTGATCCTCGGCGACGATGGCTGCAAGCTGCAGCAGCGGCAGCCGCGATCCGGACAACCAAGTTGCGCCCAGCGTGGCGTGCGTGCGCATGATTTCGCTTTCTTGGGCGGTATGCGTGCCGGGTTTGTTGAGAATCGCATCCGGGATGCCGATCTTGCCGATATCGTGCAGCGGCGATGCGTAGCGCAGCATCTCGCGCGCCTGCGCGTCCAGGCCCCAGACCTCGCCCAGCAGATCAGCGACCATGCCCACGCGCTTGACGTGCGCCAGGGTTTCGCGCGACCGGCTTTCGGCGAGACCCGCAAGCAGGGTCACCATCTCGACCTGACCCTCGAACAGTTCGCGCTGCAGGTGCAGGTTTTCGAAGGCGATGGAAACATTGGTGCAGAACACCTCGACCAGTTTCATGTCCATCGGCGACAGATCCCAGGCCTCGCCGACGTAAAGCAGGCTTTCGGTGCGATGGCTGTCGGTGAAATGCAGCACGTAGTGGTCTTTGGTGAACTGGTGGCTCTTGTTGGAATACGCGGCACGCAATGAATCGGCGATCTGCGGTGGCAGGGTTTCATCGGCGTTGGCATTGACGAACCGCGAGTAGTCGCCAGTGGCCGCTGCCACGACGAAATGATCGGGCGCGGTCGATTCGGGTTTCGTCACCTTGCAGTACAGCGCGCCACGGTCCATGCTCATCAGGTTGGTGAGCTGCGACAGCACCGCCGAGGCGAACTCGTGCGATTCGTGCAGCGAAAAAATCTTCGCCGAGGCTTCGATCACCCGCTCCAGGCCGCGCTTGTTGGCTTCGATGGTCATGATGTCGCGGTGTGCACGTAGCGTGGCGTACATCATCGTCGACAGCTTCTGCGCGGTGAGTTCGGTCTTTTCCTTGTAATCGTTGATATCGTAATTGGCGATGACTTCCTGCTCCGGCGCCTGACCGGGCTGGCCGGTACGCAGCACGATGCGCACGAAGTGATTCTGCAGCTCATCGCGTACGTAGCGCACCAGTTCCAGGCCGGCCTGGTCGGTCTCCATCACCACGTCCAGCAGCATCACCGCCAGGCCGTTGATTTCCCGCAGCTTCTGACGCGCTTCGTTGGCAGAGTAGGCATGAATGAACTCGATGCCGCGATTCTCGAAACGAAAATTGCCGAGGACGAGGCGGGTGACGTTATGCACCTCGGGCTCATCGTCGATGATCATCACCTTCCAGGCAGGCAGGCTGATCTGGGCTTCGGGCGCAAACAGGAAATCCATCGCTGATCTCGACCCCGGTTTCGACAGGCCGAACATAGCAGCCTTGGCATGTGAATTTGTAGAGCGGGGATGATCATCGGCTTTTTTGTGGGTCCGACCTGCGGTCGGGCGCTCTATGGGTCATCAACCCAGAAAAGGCGTCCGACCGCAGGTCGGACCCACATGTAATGTTGCCGTCAATGCGCCCCGGCGAACAATTCACGCCCAATCAACATCCTGCGAATTTCATTGGTGCCGGCGCCAATTTCGTAAAGTTTTGCGTCGCGCAGCAAGCGCCCGGTCGGATAATCGTTGATGTAGCCGTTGCCACCCAGGCACTGGATCGCCTCCAGTGTCACTTCCACCGCCGAACGCGAGGCGTGCAGCAGGCAGGCGGCTGGATCCATGCGTGATTTGTGGCTGCGGTCATAGTCCATCGCCACCATGTAGGCGAAGGCGCGCGAGCTCTGCAGCGCCGTGTACATATCGGCGATCTTGGCCTGCATGATGCCGAACGTGCCGATCGGCGCGTCGAACTGCTTGCGTTCGCGCACATAGCCCAGCGCAATATCCAGCGCCGCCTGCATCAGCCCCAGCGGGCCGCCGGACAGCACCAGGCGTTCGGTGTTCAGGCCGCTCATCAGTACCTGCACGCCCTGATTCAGATCGCCGAGCAGGTTTTCAGCCGGGATTTCACAGTTCTCGAACACCAGTTCGCAGGTATTGGAGCCGCGCATGCCGAATTTGTCCAGCTTCTGGGCGGTGGAAAATCCCTTCATGTCCTTTTCGACAATGAAGGCGCTCATCGCCCGCGATTTGTATTCCTTGCCGGCGGTGCGCATATAAACCACCAGCACATCGGCCTCGGGCCCGTTGGTGATCCACATCTTGTTGCCGTTGGCGAGGTAATGATCGCCCTTGTACTCGGCACGGCAGCTCATCGAACCGACCACGTCAGAGCCGGCCCCGGGTTCGCTCATCGCCAGCGCGCCGACATGCTCGCCGCTGCACAGCTTCGGCAGGTACTTGGCGCGCTGCAGCGCATTGGCGTTGTTGTACAGGTTCTGCACGCAGAGATTGGAATGCGCGCCGTAGGAAAGCCCTACCGATCCAGAGGCACGCGAAATCTCCTCCATTGCCACCAGATGTGCCAGATAGCCGAGTTCCGAGCCGCCGTATTCGCCGGGCAGGGTGATACCCAGCAATCCCATCTCGCCCAGCTTCTGCCACAGATCATGCGGGAACAGATTGTCGTGATCGATGCGATCGGCGCGCGGCGCGATTTCCTTCTCGGCAAACGCACGCACACTTTCGCGCAGCAGGTCGATGTCTTCACCCAGTGGAAACGGACGCATGCGCTCACCTCGAACGAAGAAAGTAGGGTGGGTTAAGCGAAGCGCAAACCCACCGTGCTCAGTAATACCGCGACGTACGAGAGGAGCGCGATCTGCGCCCGCAGCTCGACAACTTACCGCCCGCTTACAACCCCCGCATCCGCCCCAGGAAGCGCGTACCGGTATTGCCCATCTGCGGCAGACGAATCTTGCCGATGGTGTGGATGCGCTCTTCGGCCATGCGGTCGGCGGCGCGGTAGGTGGGAATGCCGTCGCGCTTGGCGATGGCGAAAATCTTGCCGAGGTTGTGATAGATGGTGCGCATCATGCGGCGCGCGCGCTCGATGTTGTAGCCATCGATCTCCAGCGACACATTCATCAGGCCACCCGCATTCACCGCGTAATCCGGGGCATACAGGATGCCGCGTTTTTCCACGTCGTCGCCGCAGTCCTCCGTGGCGAGCTGGTTGTTGGCGGCGCCGCAGATCACTTTGAACTTGAAGCGCGGGATGGTGTTGTGATTGACCGTGCCCCCGAGTGCGCTGGGCGAGTACACATCGGCGTCGACATCGTAGATATCGTCCAGCCCCACCGCCTCGCAGCCGAACTCGTCGACGGCGCGGGCCACCGAATCCTTGTTGATGTCAGTGACGAAGACCTTGGCGCCCTGCTCGCGCAGCAGCTTGACGAATTCCATGCCGACATGACCGATGCCCTGCACCGCGTAGCTGTACTTACCGATATCCTCGTCGCCGAACTTGACGTTCAGCGCCGCCATCAGGCCCTGCATGGTGCCGTAGGCGGTGAACGGCGAGGGATCGCCGGAGCCGCCGTGCACCTGATGCACGCCGGTGACGAATTCGGTTTCCTTGAGCACCCATTCCATATCGTTGACATCGATGCCCACGTCTTCAGCGGTGATGTAACGGCCATTCAACGAGTTCACAAATCGCCCGAAGGCGCGGAACAGCGCTTCGGATTTGTCCTTGGTTGGATCGCCGATGATCACACCCTTGCCGCCGCCCAGGTTCAGGCCCGACACCGCGGCCTTGTAGGTCATGCCGCGCGACAGCCGCAACACATCGTTCAGAGCGTCCTGCTCGGTTTTGTACGGCCACATGCGCAGACCACCCAGTGCCGGGCCGAGCACGGTGTTATGGATCGCGATGATGGCTTTGAGGCCGGCATCCTTGTTGTGGCAGTAGACAACCTGCTCGTGGCCGGTTTTGTCGAGGATGTCAAAGACCATGGCGTGCTCCGGAACGGAAAAGAAAGCGGGCGGGTGGGCGGGGAGAAAGCTGAACAGCATGCCGGCCCGACGAGGGCGCGCAGTCTAACGGAAAGTCTGAAAACCGGAGAGGCGAGCCCCATAGGGGTGCCGACTCTGTTTGAAACCCGGTATTGCTAATTTTGTGGGAGCGGCGTCCCGCCGAGAAGTTCTTGCTTTGAAGATGGGAGCAAGAGCTTC
>JANMUE010000374.1:0-1947 GCA_031391205.1 Lysobacterales bacterium
TTACTTAACATGAAATCACTGTGATCCGGCAGCAAGAGGGCGGACACACAGGTCCGCCCCTACAAAACCCAGAATCCGACGTAGGGGCGGACCTGTGTGTCCGCCCTTTTTCAGCATTGCACCCAGCTAACAAATCAGCATTGCTCTCAATACCCCGTTGCTTGCGGCGGGGTTCTTTATTTCGTCGCCACCACCGCATCGCGATGAGCCTTGTGCTGGCTTTGGAACAATACCGCCACATCCTGCACCGGCTTTTGCAACAGGCCGCTCTTAGTCAGATGGGAATAGTTTTGACGGAATGGCAAAATTATGCCGATTTCGAGGCCATTGTCTTGCCGCCAATCTTTCAGTGCGCTCACGGGGTTGTCTAGGGAATTAAGAATCGGCCCTTATAAGACAATCGAGCCTCGTCCCGAATTTTCTCGATAGCGGCCATTGGGGTGTCTGCTTTGCCTCCCCGCTATAGGCATGGTCCCGACTCGTCGATCCGCATGTATTTTTAATACGGGCGTGCGGACACATGAATACCTACGGATCGACGGCGTCAATGCCGATTGCCCTCATGTCATTAATGACATATAGTTGTTTGCATGAGTCCAAATGACAAGCCGCTGGTGTGGCTGCATGGAGAGATAAAGACACCGCCATTTGGGCCGGAGGCGCGGCTTGAAGCGGGATTGTTGTTGCGGCGACTCCAGCGGCGAGTTGTTGTCGATGCCGCACTCGCGGCCGATGCCATCCATTGGAAGAAATTGCCACGAGCTTCGGATTACCGACGCCAAGGTTATTTGGCGAATTGTTTACCGATTGGACCGCGATGCGGTGGTTATCGCCGAGGTCTTCTCGAAAAAGGTCCAGAAGACGCCAGCTACGGCGATAGCTATCTGCCAGAGACGTTTGCGAGAGTACGACGATGCATGCAAATAAACGTAAGAAACTTGAGTCCCACGGCTGGAAGGTCGGTGACACTCGAGAATTTTTGAAATTGAATACCGCCGAAGAAGCCTACATCGCATTACGTCTCAAGCTTGCCGAAGGTCTCAAGAGTCGCCGGGCACACCAACACTTATCGCAAACGGAACTAGCCAAGACGGTCAAGTCAAGCCAGTCGCGTGTCGCCAAGATGGAAGCCGGGGACGCTTCGGTTTCCCTGGATCTGCTCGTGAAATCATTGCTTGCATTGGGTGCCTCACACAAAGACTTGGCACAGATGATTGGCGGGCGACGCGGTGGACCGGGATGAAATTTCCGGGAGTGATGGTGCCGGTGCGATGGTTCGAATTAGTGCGTATTTATAGATGAGAGAGGCAGAAGGCGTTGTGCGAATACATCAATACCTACGAACCTTCGCACCGGCACCATCCATGCGCGCCGCCTTGGCCGGTGCGATAGGCGGCTAGCCAAGCCCGAGGCAGGGGCGTATAAGTTTCAGGGAAATTTCGACTTTGAAAAAATAACAACTCGGCCAAGCGTGCAGGGTGAATACAGGGCGGTTTGTTCGCGGCGGTTTCAAACCCGACACGCACCGGCCCGAGATATTCGTTAGTCATAATCTGACTGACGGCATTGGTAAAAAGCAGTTATGAAATCGCACCCGAAAACGTGCGAGCGAAGCGTCAATAAACAAACATCAAAAATTGAGGGAGTCACAAATGGAATCCGTACACGCAACACGGAAATTGATCACGCTGGTGCCCACATTGTTGGCAGGTCTTGCACTGAGCAATCCTACCTGGGCAGCTGGATACACGATTACCGACCTCGGGACGCTGGGCGGTACGTACAGCGTTGCCTACGGCATCAACAACGCCGGGCAGGTGGTGGGCACTGCAAGTACTACCGGTAATGCTGCCTCCCACGCAGTGATCTGGAATGGCACCACGGCGACGGATCTCGGGACGCTGGGCGGTACGTCCAGCTATGCCTAAGGCGTCAAAAACGCCGGGC
>JANMUE010000464.1:0-1358 GCA_031391205.1 Lysobacterales bacterium
CCGATAGGTTTCCAGTTGCTGATCGCGCCACAACAAGCCAATCGGCCGGTCGCTCTCCAACAGTTGACGTTGAGTAGGCAAGGGCAGGCGGTCGATCACAAACAGCGATTCGGCATACAACAGCGCGCGCGACGCACTGCCAGCATCGGTGCACAACAGAATGGCGCGCTTGAGCAATTGATCGTCAGCGTGGGTCATCAGCGACTCGTTAGGGTCGCAATGCAGGATCGCTTGTTCCAGTTTATTCACGCGAATCCGCAGGCCGGTGTATAGCTCTAGCAACTGTGTCACAGTGCCATCAGTGGTCAGCAGCACTTTTTGAAACATGCTGAGCGATGCGTCGCCAACGATGGAGTCGTAGAGGAATTCAACGGGGGCAGAGCTGGTCATGGTGTTACTTGCGAGCAGGAGGTTGGCGATGACGGGGCGTGGCCTGGTTACCGGTCGGCAGTAGCGCAACAGGTTTGCCCTCAGGCTGAGTTTTGTGTTTGAACCCGCACAGGTCGATCAACACACAGGTAGGGCATGCGGGTTTGCGCGCCTTGCACACATAGCGGCCATGCAAGATCAGCCAGTGGTGCGCATCGTGAGCATATTCTTCCGGCACTACCTTGAGCAGTTTCTGTTCGACTTGCAGCACGTTCTTACCCGGCGCCAGACCAGTGCGGTTGGCAACGCGAAAGATATGGGTATCGACTGCAATGGTCGGCTCGCCAAACGCGGTGTTGAGCATGACGTTGGCGGTTTTGCGGCCCACGCCGGGTAAGGCTTCCAGCGCCTCGCGCGTGCGTGGCACTTCGCTACCATGCTGTTCGAGCAACAGGCGACAGGTCTCGATGACGTTCTTGGCCTTGGCATTGAACAGCCCGATGGTCTTGATGTATTGCGATAAACCGGCGACACCCAGCGCATAAATTTTCTCCGGTGTATTGGCCACTGGGTACAAGCGGCGCGTTGCCAAATTCACGCCCTTATCCGTCGCCTGCGCCGAGAGGATCACGGCGATCAACAACTCGAAGGGTGTGGTGTATTGCAGTTCGGTAGTGGGTTTGGCGTTGAGCGATTTAAGGCGCTGAAACAATTCGCGGCGCTGATCTTTATTCATGTTGTCGGTCTTTAAACTTCAGCCACAACCAATTGTACAAAGCCACACCCAGCCCTAAACCCACAAAGGCGCCCGGCGCCAACACGGCGAGTAGAAAGCCCATATCGGTACGGAACAACTGCCATTCCAACGGCTGTGCCCACTGGCCCAGCAACAAGCCGGCGTCGGCGAATAGCGAGCCGTGTCCTACCAATTCGCGGCCCGCGCCCAGGACTACCGCCGCTAACGCATAACCGCCGCTCATCAACAAAGC
>JANMUE010000404.1:0-1428 GCA_031391205.1 Lysobacterales bacterium
CCTATACGCTGACGTTCTGGTTCGCTTTCTTGAGTCTCTTCTATGACGGCAGTATGGCCCACAATAGCTTAATGTATGCGGTGTTAGTGCCTTCCTTCGTTACGGTATGGCTAGCATTTTCACCCAATCCAGCTGATTCAATCGCAAAACTTTTTGCGTACATGTGGTTTCTGTGCATTACCCTCTCCTTGGGACTTATGCAATTCATGCAGCAGAGTCTGTCTATATTCGATAGCAATGCTAGCTTGCCATGGTTATCAGCATCGGACGCCATCATCGCCGGCATGGCCTTCACATACTTATCGACACATGCTGTATTTGTTTTGTACTTTATCCCGATTCCAGGAAAGACCCAAAGCATGAGTGACCGAATGAAAGACTGGCGAGCCTATACCGATGTCTTGATTGGTCGCGTAAGCAACCATCAGCTGAGCATCAGAGAAGCAATGGTGATATTGGTTCTACAAGGTGGGTTTCTTCTTCTAAACTTTCAACTTCATTGGGTTGATAACACACTACTAGTAAACCTGTTGATTCTTCTTCCTTTGCCATTTTCTTTAGTCATTGGAGTATTGGCCAAACCGAAGATAGGTGGACTGAGATGAAATTCCGGCTTCAATCGTATCGCGCCAATACGATAGAATCACTTCGACAATCACTCCTGATCATGAGGCTCGCAGGCTGGGTCCGGAACTGCAAATTAACGGAATCACGTGCAACCTTCAGAACTCGTAGGGCGCACACCCGGTGTGCGCCGTATGCCTCAAACGATATTGCTACATCCGTTCGGCGCACTCACGAGTGCGCCCTACAAGCAATGCACTGCCAGCACAAGCCACCCACTTAAACTACTTGCGCGCCGTAATCGCCTCTTCCAACGTATGCCGAATATAACGCTGATAGGGAACACCGGCTTTGTGTGCGGCGGCTTTGATGGCGTCCAGCAATTTTCCGGGCAGGCGCATGTTGACGCGCGCTTCCTTGGCTTCAAATTCGAATCGCATCGGTCGCATTGCGCTTAAATCGTACTTGGTCAGATCGGCACGCTTGACGAACGACGCCGCCTGTCGATCAGTTTTTGCGACGGGCAACTTCCGCTTCATAGTGTTTTACCTCTTTCAAGTGCATGTACCGCGCGCTGATCGGTCTGATAAATTTCTTGCCGACTCGGGCGCGCAGCGTGAAGGCCACAAACAGATACCGCCCTGCTGAAGTTCGCCCAATACCCAGAAAGCGAGTCTCTTCACCCGAATGCCCCACATCGGGGAACACATCAATCTCGCCATGAAACAGGGACTCGATCTCTGCAAGCGTTACACCGTGCTTGCAGCACTTTTCCATGTTGCCCGCATCCCAATCGAATCCATTCAAAATTTCACGCATAATCAAAGGCTAGCCGATGTATGTACAACCGTCAATACGCCAGAT
>JANMUE010000414.1:0-2427 GCA_031391205.1 Lysobacterales bacterium
CCCGGCGACATGAAGGACAAAGTCGCTGCAGTGAAGGAAGCGCTGGCGCAGAAAGGCTTCGAGGTTGTCGGCGACTATGAGCCTTATGCAAATGCCCACGTCATCATCGTCACCAGTGACGACCTGAAAAAAGCGGCCTCCGGCAACAAATTCGGTGGTCTCGCCGCCGGCTGGCGCGTGGCAGTGACCAGGATGGGCGATCAGGTCCAGGTTTCCCATGTCAACCCGGCTTACTTGAGCCAGGCCTACCGCATGAACACAGAACTCGCGAACGTATCCGCACAGCTCCAGTCCGCACTCGGCAAGGAACGCGATTTCGGTGCGCGGGGGCTGACGGCGACCAAACTCCGCAAGTACCACTACACCCTCGGCATGGAATACTTCGACGACGTCTACGAGTTGGCTGAATTTGCCAGCCATCGGGAAGCGGTGAGCGTGGTTGAAAAAAACCTGGCTTCCAACAGGCACGGCATAGCCAAGGTGTACCGGATCGATATTCCTGGCAAGGAAGAAACTGTGTTCGGCGTCTCCATGAAAGGAGCGACCCCCGACGACAAGTTCTACGACGACAAATTCCAGATGGGCACCATCGACAACGCCGCAGTGCGGTCGACGGCCTACCTGCCCTATGAAGTCATGGTCGAAGGCAGGAAAGTGATAGCGTTGCATATGCGCTTTCGCGCAGCGGTCCATTTTCCTGATCTGAAAATGATGGGCTCAAAGAGCTTCATGACGCTCATGCCAAGCCCCTCTGCAATTGAAGACGTATTGAGCAACACGGTGAACGGCAAGTAGCCGCGTTTCCGGGCGCAGCAGCTCCCCGGTCACCCGAGGAACAATCTCCATGACACTTACAGTCTTGCAATATGTTCTTGGGGTCGGCGCAGGTTCGCTTGTCGGCTTTTCCCTGGGACTGGTTGGCGGCGGTGGTTCGATCCTCGCGGTGCCCCTGATGGTCTATGTCGTTGGCGTCGGCAACCCCCACGTCGCCATCGGCACCAGCGCGCTTGCGGTGGCTGTCAGTGCCGGCGCGAACCTGGTTAACCACGCCCGCAGCGGCAACGTGAAGTGGCGTTGCGCGGGGGTGTTCGCTGCGGCAGGCGTCGCCGGCGCATTCCTCGGCTCATCGCTTGGAAAAGCGTTCGATGGACAGAAACTGCTGGCATTGTTCGCGCTTCTGATGCTTGTAGTTGCGGGACTGATGTTGCGCTCCCGGTCGAGCGAGGGCGACGCGAGCGTGGTCCTGAACAAGCGCAATGCACCCAAGCTCGCGTTCTCGGGTGGACTTACCGGAGCACTGTCCGGATTCTTTGGAATCGGCGGCGGCTTTCTTATCGTGCCGGGGCTGATGGCATCCACCCGGATGCCAATTCTGTATGCCGTAGGTTCGTCGCTCCTTGCCGTTATGGTTTTCGGTCTGACCACGGCGCTCAACTATGCGCGCTCCGGCCTGGTGGACTGGGCCCTGGCCGCAGCTTTTATTGGTGGTGGTGTAGTCGGCGGGGTGTTGGGCGCCCGACTGGCCACGCGCTTGTCGGCCAACAAGGGAATGCTCAATCTGGTCTTCGCCGGCCTGATTTTCGCCGTTGCGATCTACATGCTGTATCGCAGCGTTGGCGCCCTGGGATACTTCGGCGCCAGCGCATGATCGCGGGTCAAGCTGCGGTCAACCGGTGTGTCCAATCTGGTTCAGAGGCAAGCGCAAATAGCTGATTCCGTTGCCGTCCGGCGGCGGCAGTCGTCCCCCGCGAATGTTCACCTGCAACGCCGGCAGGATCAACTTCGGTTCGGGCAGCGTAGCATCGCGTTCGGTGCGAAGCTTGACGAAATCAGCCTCTGCCACTCCCTCGCGCACATGCACGTTGCTGGCTTTCTGAGCCGCAACAGAAGTCTGCGCGGTGGGTTCGCGATCGCCCGGCGGATAGTCATGGCACAGGAAAAGCCGTGTTTCTGCCGGCAGCGCGAATATCCTGTGGATGGAGTCGTAGAGCTTGCGGGCATCACCGCCCGGGAAATCGCAGCGCGCAGTACCGGTATCCGGAGCAAACATCGTATCGCCTATGAATGCGGCATCGCCGATTACGTAGGTCAGGCTGTCGTCGGTGTGTCCCGGCGTCGCCATTGCATGGCCGGTCAGCTGTCCGATCTCGAACTCGTCTCCATCACCGAACAATCGGTCGAACTGGCTACCATCGGCAATGAAATCCTGGGGCAGGTTGAACAATTGCTTGAACCTTTCCTGCACGCTGATGATGCCGCGCCCGATCGCCAGCTTCGCGCCCAGCTGATCCCGTGCATAGCCACCGGCGCTCAGGTGATCGGCATGGGCATGCGTCTCGAGGATCCAGTCCACGCCCAAATCGTGCTTGCGCAGAAAATCCAGCACCCGTTCGATGGTGGTTGTCCTGGTGCGCGCTGACGGCGCGC
>JANMUE010000415.1:0-6883 GCA_031391205.1 Lysobacterales bacterium
GGTCTCTTGGGCGCCGCCCTTTGCTTGTTGTCGGGGGGGGCTGGCCCGGGGGCTCTGGCTTTACCTCCCCGACGCCTTTAAAATATAAATCGCCGCGTACCACGCCCCGCTCTACAAGATCAAGAGCGCGGCGGCGTATAGCCCAAAAAATCGTACACACCACGCTGCTCGATCAGCGTGAACCCCAGCCGCTGATAAAGCCGCTGCGCGGGATTGTTCGGCTCCACATGCAAGGTGATGTCCAGCCCGCGCGCGCTGCCCTGGGCCTGCAGCGCCTCGATCAGGCAACGGCCGATGCCGCCGCCGCAGAGTTGAGGCAGCAGCGCGATATCCATCAATCGAATCTCGCTCGAACCACTGCGCAGATAGATGCGGCCGATCAACGTGTCATGGGGCGACAATGGATCCGGCCACAGCGAGGAATCGCCACTCGCTTCTGCAGCCCGTGCCAGTGGTGCTGTGATCAGCAGGCGCTCGGCGCCTACGTAATGTTCGCGATAGTGCGCGTGCTGCAGCCGCGCCTGCTGCGCAAGAAACTGCAGCTTGGTGGCTTCGGGCCAGTCGACCGGCGCCAGCTCCTGCCAGCGCGTGCTGGTGTAGAGGGCGATCAGAAAATCCAGATCGGCATCGGTTTCGGTGCGCAGGCCGATGCCCGGTTGGTTCAAAGACAGCGCCCTGGCCAAGACCGGCGCGAGCGCTGCCTGCGGCAAACTCATCCGAACGCGGGCGCGATGTCGAAAACCATGTAGGACTGACCGGCGCGCGTGCGCAACCAGGCTGGATCGTCCAGGCGCTGGCCGGGCCTCATGGTCGACACGGTAACGCCCATGCCATTGCTGGGAATGTCCAGCACATAGCTGCCGCTGACCGGCAATCGGTATGAAGCTTCGACACCCGCAGTGCAGCTTCCGCCGCTCACACCGACCGTGGTGGATCGACCCGACGACTTGCACAGATCGACGCGAAAACCCGCCAATGCACGCTGGTCGAAGTTGAAGCTCAGCAGTTTGCTCTGCGGCGACACACTGCCGACACGGAAACAGGCCAGACGATAAGGCAGCAGCTTGCCGTCCACATCGAACAACGCATCGATGTCCACGGCAGCGGCAGTACTGGCGAATTGCATCGCCAGCAGATTCAGTCGAGTCATCGTCGCCGCCGCGCCGCCACGTTTTTCGGCGGATGACGGGACTTGCGTCAGACTCTGGGCAGAAGCACTTCCAGCAAAAGACAAAGCGAGTGGCGCACTTGCAAGGGCACTCAGGCCCACGATGACTTCACGGCGTTTCATGACACCCCCCGGTGTGTTGCGTGCAATGTACCGGGTCCGTAGATTTTTAGCACTGCCCGACGGTCGCAGCGCGGCCCGGTGGCGGTGCCCGATTGACACCGCTTTCTGCGCGGGGTGCGGGCGCTGGAGAGGGTGCCAAGTGACAAGATTCACACGGAATAAGCGCGCCGCAATGCGGCTTCAATCGGCAGCGCACAGTCGTTTGCGCGAAGGCGGGCACGCCAGTCGCTGCGCCGCGCAGGCCTCGGCCGCGTAATCGCCACAATTCTTAACCGGTTCGGCGCCGTACAACATTCGACGGCAGCAGGACTGACGCGGCGCGCCAAGGGTGCGCGTGCTCAGCTACGCGGCAAGAGCCTGGCGATAATCATCCGGCCAGAAGCCCTGCCAACGCGCCCAGGGTGCATGATGGGCGCGCAGCGCCGTCATCTCGGCGTCCACCTCTGCGGCCATAGGATCAGGCCAGATATCGTGCCAGACGGTATCGAATGCCGGCCCGGAATCGGGGACCCAACTGTAGGCATCCGCCTCGACAATGGAAACGCAGGACCCGGTTTCCGCAATCAGTTGCGATGCCACCAGTTTGATGACGTCGGCAGAGCGCTCGACGACGACGATGCTGTCGATCGGCGCGCGGTTCTGAGGATCGGCCAGAATCTCCTTGACCACCAGACCCAGGCCCAGGCCGGTAATCAGCACCCGCCCGCCAACCGCGCGCGCTCGGGTGATGGCGCTTCGCTGCGTCCACCACTCGTCATACAGATCGGTCATGAAGGTGATGCCGCCACAACGCAGCTCGGTGTACTCGCCGGGTCGGTAACGGAAACAATGCGGGCGGTTGTCCGGAATTTCTACGGTTCGCGCCGGCAACACCACGCGGTGAATGCTCCATTCACCGCTGGTGCCCTCGGAAATCCGGCTGCGCGCGTAAGCCTGATCGCCGTCGTTGCCTTGGATCATGTGCGTGGCGGGAACACGCCCTGCAAGGCGATGCAATAGTAAAATGTGAGGTAGGGCATCATGTTGTTATGCGGCTGGTCACCGCCCGTTGGCGCACAGGTGTTCGCGTTCATTGCCACTAGCCCGGTGTTCACCGTGGTGTAGAGATTGTTGCCGCGACCGAAGGGGCGCGCCATCAGGTTTCCACTCGTAGTGTTGAGCGTTGCGCCTTCATTGGCCACGTTGACACTATGGCCATGGCCAGGAATCTCGCTCTCCAGCAAGGTGACGGTTTCCGAGCCACCGGTTTCGCCGAGGTCATGCAGCGACAGTCCAGGGCCCTGGCCGGGATGCATGGCCGCCCTGCCCTGCATATCGGGCAGCGCAAAGTTGGACTTGCCATTGCCACCATAGGTGGTGCCGAGCAGCGAGAACAATGCCGTGTTCTGCGACAGCGGCAGCAGTTGTCCATCGCACCATGCCCAACCCCTGGGTGCAAAATTGAACGGGAAAACTCTAATCTCTGCAACAAACGGGTCCGCCATGACGAAACTCCTATTGAATTGCTGACCAACGCCGAAGCCTGCTTCGGCTCTGTGTATCTCACTCTGTGGCCGAATTCACTCAACTCGGACTTGGGAAAATGCCGAACAGGGAAATGATGTAGTTCAGGCACAGATAGGGCTGGAAATTGGTGTGTGGCTGGTTACCGCCAACGGGTGACACCATGCTGGGGCTCATCGTGCCCGGCGTACTTGCTGGTGATGAGAAATACAGATTGCCCACCGATGTAGCCAGTGTGTTGTTGCCCGCGTTGGAGCTGCCGCCGGCTGCAGAACTGGCAATGAAGGGATGAGAATGCGCCGGTATCTGATTGACCGTCAGTGTGATCTCCTCCGCGCCGCCGGTCTCCGCCAGGATGAACCCACCGCCCTGATGCAGCGGCAGGCGACCGCGCAGATCCGGCAGGGCGAAGGTCTCTTGCCCATCACCGCCATACGTGGTGCCGATCAATTGGAACAGCGTCTCGTTCTCCGAGATCGGCAACAGCTGACCCTCGCAGAACATCCAACCCGCCGGCTGAAAATTTCCGGCGAATATTCGAATCTCACCCACATAAGGTTGTGCCATCGTCGTGACCTCCGGTCAGGTTGGTGAGGGGAAAATGCCCTGCAGGGCAATGCACAGGCTCAGCGTCAGAAACGGCTGCATGTTCAGATGGGCCTGAGAGCCACCCGTATTACCCAGGGTGGTGGCAGCCATCGCAGCCAATGGCGCGCTGCTGCCGTAGGGTGTGCCCAGTGCAGACGGTGCCGAAGCCAGAAAGCCGCCGCTGGGATCGGGCGTTGCGGCCGCCCCGGAGCTGGCCTGAACCACATGCGCGTGTGTCGGCAACTCGGCGATGCTCAGCGTATGCGCCTGCTCGCCGCCGCGCTCGCCAAGCGTATGACCCTCACCCACATGGATGGGCACCCTGGCGCGCAGATCCGGAAGCGCGAAATTGACCCGCCCGTCACCGCCGAACGTTGTGCCGAGCAGCGAAAAAAGTGCCTGATTCTGATTGATCGGCAACAACTGCCCATTGCATAGCGCCCACCCCTTGGGCGGAAAAACAAAGGAGAACATTCGGATCTCGCTCAAGAAGGGTTCTGCCATATCGATCTCCTGGTCGTCTTTCGGTTGGAAAGCACGGGTGGCGATACGGGCCCCGGTGCCGGTCGCTGCCATCAGCCTGGGACAGGCGCGCTGCCCCAGGCTGTTTGTTGATCATCGATGCTGTTCGGTACATATCGCGCAAACTGGCGCGCGTGTCAAAACGGTCCCCCGACCGGAATCGCGCAGGCCACGCCACTCACAGTGACCGCCGCGTTTATTACGTTGACCAACGGTGGGTTGGTAATCAGGCTATTGGCGCCGCCCCGATTATTACGATTCCCCATCACGGTCTGACAGGCCGCCGAGGGTGACCCCACCGGGCAGGTGCCAGCGCCTACCGTGCGCATCGTGCCGGCGAATGGTTCCAGCGAGTAGCCGTCGTCTGCCTGGTTGCTGGTCATGTCGACGCAGAAGTTGCCGCCTCCGGGAACCAGGCCGCGGAACTCCACAGTCTGGCCCGGATCGAAGAACTGGTCATGCCCGGCAAAGCTGTTGGTGTCCAGCGTGGCGTCCAGCGTGGCGCCCGTGTTGGCATCGAACAGAGTGCGCAGGCCGGGCGTCGAGTAGCCGCCAGCGCAACTCGGATCGGTGGTGCACAGCGACGGACCGCCGGTGACGGTATTGTTGGCGAAGCGCACTCGGGCATTGGAATCGACCGTGTTGCGCGACTGGATAAACCAGGGCGCATTACCGGGCCGGATGAAGCTGTTGTTCTGCACCAGCGCCTGCAGCAGGCCGCCTTCGGCAATCAAGGTCAGCTGGCCTACGCCACCCGAAGCATTGGTCACGTCGGTAAAGACGTTGTTCTCGATGATGGTGTCGACCACGCTGCCGCCGAGGCCATTGCCCAGATTCCAGGCCAGCACACCGCCCATCGGGAAGTCGAAATCGCCTCCGATGCCGCTGCTGCCATCGTTCACCGTGAAGGTGTTGCGGGCCACGATCAAGTCGCTGTTGCCGGTGGTGCCCGTGTCGTTGACGAAGCGTACCGAACCCAGACGACAGTTCAGGAAGATGTTGCTGTTCGGTCCCGCGGCACGATTACCGATTGTGACGTTGGCTGCACCAGCCCCCTGCACGACCACATCAACGCAATGTCCACCGACTGATGCCAAAGCGCCGACGGTGAATTCCTTGTAGGCATTGGTGAAGCTGCTGTTGGTCACGGTCATGTTCAGCGTACCGCCGGTCACGAAGGTGTCCAGGAACTCGCCACCGCGCAGGAACGTGCTGTTGTTGACGGTGACCGTGCCGCGCAGACCCAGGATGCGGATCGTGCCCTCGTTGTTGGCATCGCCGACATTGGCCACATGGAATCGGTTGCTGTCCTCAATGGCCACGCCTTCAAGGACCAGGCCATTCCATACCGTCGCCGCGCCCGCCAGCGTTGCGCCATGGATTGCCTGATCGCTGATGCGACGGATGGTGGTGCCGGTCATGCTCAGGCCAGCGTTGACGTCCTGGCCATGGATCGCATCGTGGGTGCTGTTGGTGTTGGATGCACCGGCCATGTCGCCGATGTCCTCGATGATCATGCGGTTCAGTGTGATCAGGCCGCCCGTGGTGTTGAGCCGGATCGCATCGTTGGTCTTGTTGTCGATGGTGCCGCCGCTGCCCGCGGTGCCGGTGCCGGACACGGTCACGGGTCCGGTGCCGGTGCCGGTCAACACGATCACCTGATTGGCCGATGCGGTCGCTGAGTTGATGCTCTGGAAGGTGAGGCCGGCTAGGGCGACGGTCGTATTGACCACATTGAGTGCAGTGCCGGTTGTGGTGCTGATCGTGTTTCCGGTGCCCTGCACGCTGACGCCCCCCAGAGTGACACCAGTGGCGCTGAACCCGTTGCCGCTGGTGGTGGTGATGCCCAGCCCGCCGCCGGTGAAGTTGATCGTCATGTTGCCGTTGGTGGCCAATGTGACAGCGGTGTTGGTGCCTGTATTCAAAGTCTTGGTGGCACCGCTCAGGTTGACCGTACCGCTGGTGTTGGTGGCGATATTGATGCCGGTGTGTGCAGCCGTTGTTCCGCTGAGGTTGCCGGAGAAAGTAACGGTGCCGCCGGTGCGGTTGGTCACTTCGATCAGGCGCGCCGCCGCCGTGCTGGTGATGGTGCCGGCGTAGGTGACATTACTGTTGCCCGCGTTCAGATCGAAGGCGATGCCGGTCGGCGTGCCGATCGCGCCGCCGTTCATCACCAGCGCGTTGGTCACGGTGTCGATATTGATGCCCTTGCCGGCACTGCCGGTGGAGCTGACGGTGCTGAAGGTAGCGCCGCCGCCTAGGATGGTGTTGGTGATATCGAGCGCAGCACCACCGGTCGAGACGATCGTATTGGCCACGCCACCGATGGTCAGCGTGCCTGCGGCGTTGGCAACGAGGCCGGCACCATTATTGGTGGTGATGTCGAGCGATGTCGCGGTCACCGAGCCCGTAGCGCTGGTGGCGATATTGATGCCGGTGCCATTGCTGGCGCCCTTGTTCACCGTCAGCGCGGCAAACGTGATCGCCGATACGCTGTTCTGGATGTCGATGCCAGCACCACCCGGATTGGTGATGGTAGTGGCGCCGGTGACCGTGGTGATGCCGCCGCCAACGCCATGCAGGATGCCGACCGCGCTGTTGCCACTGATCGTCAGCGTTCCGAAGGTGCGCGTGCCGGCACTGTTGTTCTGCAGGCTGATGGCATCGGTACCGCCGGTGACGCTGGTGTTGCCGAAGTTGACGTTAGCCGTGGTGGTGCCGACCAGGATGCCCTGGGTGGTGTTACCACTGATCGTGGTGCTGCTCATGTTCAGCGCACCGGCCAATCCGGCGAGGTTGACGCCCTGGGTGCTGCTGCTGGTCGAGGTCACACCGGTGAAGCCCGTTCCGGCGATGGTGCCCGTCGTCAGATTCAGTGCGCGACCGGTACCGTTGAGCAACACTTCGTCGATGGTGAGCGTACCGAAATTGTTGCCGGTGATATCGGTGCCAGTACCGCCACTATTGCCGACGGTGAAC
>JANMUE010000422.1:0-2047 GCA_031391205.1 Lysobacterales bacterium
GACCGCGCAATGGGCGCGCTTGCCGTACGAGTTCTTGGATCATCTGTCGCGCCGCATCATCAATGAAGTACGCGGCATCTCGCGCGTGACCTACGACATCAGTAGCAAGCCACCGGCCACGATTGAGTGGGAGTGATGATGTGGATGCGGCAGTTATGGTCCGGCTGCTCTCAGATGCCGCATTAAAAAACCTCAGCAGCGCCAAGATCGTTGAGCGCGGCGTGACCTATGCGCGCTCTGGGGCCGTGTGCGTGCTGGGCGAGGAGAGCGATCTCACGCCGGGAATTCACGCCGAGGTCAATGGCACTGAAACTTATTCGACCCGTGTATGGATCGAAGACAATGAGGTTGACGGCGAGTGCAATTGCATGCACGCTCAAGAAGGCTGGTTCTGCAAGCATCAGGTGGCAGTGGCGTTGACCTGGCGTGATCGTTTGATGGGCACCGAGTCCGTAATCGATGAAGCAGCGCGCGCCAAGGTGCAAGCCAGCGCCAAGCGGGCGCAAACGGTCAAGGATCGTCGCCATGCGCTGCATGAATTTCTGCGTGCGCAACCGGCATCGGAATTGGCTGACAAGTTGATGACCATGGCTGATATGGATCGCGATGTCGAACGCGACTTGCAAGTGTGGCGCAAGACCTGTCAGCCACCGACCAATCCGGAAGAACTCAAATCGCTGATCACTGAAACCCTGTCGATGGGCCGGCAGTTTTTATCTGTATTTGAGGGTGGCGCGTGGGTGCGGCGCGCTCAAGCCGTGGTGACGGTGCTGCGCAAAGCGCGCGAACAAGACGCGCAAGCGGCGTTGCCTCTGTGCTTGCATGCGCTACGCCGCGGCTGGGCCGCCATGCAGCAGGCAGATGATTCAAACGGCGAGATTGGTGGCCTGTGTGAGAATGTCGCACGCGAATGGTTGGTGGCTCTGCAAAGCGCGGGGGCGCAACCTGTGGCATTTGGCGATGCCTATTTGCGCTTGCAGCTTGAAGATCCGTTCGGCAGCTTCGACCGGAAAATTGCCGAGCAAGCGATGGGTACGGCGGCATTAAATCGATATCGCACCGCGCTTGCTAGGCAGTGGCGCGAAGTCAAGGATCAGGTGTTGGCGCGCAAGGCCGAGCACGCTGCGAAAACCGGCAAGCGTCAGCGCAGTGTGCCGGGCTGGTTGCAGCGCGACGAGGTTGATTCGCAACTGTGGACGTTGGAGCGTTTGCATCTGGCGCAACTGGAACAGATGGGTGATGTCGATGGCGCGCTGGCGGTGCTGCGCGAAGACTTGTCCGAGCCGATGCACTACAACCAAGTGACTCGCTTTCTCGAAATACATCGCCGACATCGTGAGGCCTTGGGCAATGCCGAGGCGGCGTACAAACAGTTCCCGGACGACTGGCGGGTGCAGGAGCAACTTCTCGACATCTACGAGCGTGATGGCTGGGGGGAGGAAGCCTATGCGCTGCGGCGCAAGCAGTTCGAGGCAATGCCCAGCGTGAAAAACTATCATTCGGTATTGAAAGTAGGTATCACCGCCCATAAGGACGTCGCGGTACTGCGCGAGGAACTGCTGGGGATGCTGGAAGCAAAGGAGCTGAAATTGCTCCAGATACCGCGCAGGAAATCGGTTTCCGCGTACCCCGATGTCGCTCAATCACAATGCGAAGTGTCGCTGCGCACTGCGATACTGTGTTCCGAAAGTCGCTGGGAAGAAGCGCTCGCGCTGGTACAGCCACCTGCCATTTGCGACATGCGAGTGCTGCGACAGTTGGCCCTACAACTGGAGGATACTCATCGCGAACAAGCGGTGATGTTATTGCTGCGCATCTTCAACAAGTCCATGCCCATAGCACAGAGCCCCTATCGCAATGAGCTGGAGTTGGTGAACGAGATTGTCGAGCGAATGGATGCGCCACGACGTGCCGAATGGTTGGCGACACTGCGGACTGAATACAAGGCCAAGCGGAATTTTGTTCGTGATCTGCCCATGTAGTTAAACACTGATGACAAACCGGCCACGTTGCTACTACGCGAACCTGGTTGCTTACAGTATCTTCA
>JANMUE010000466.1:0-2431 GCA_031391205.1 Lysobacterales bacterium
TCGCGGTATAGCCGATAGGTACTGGTGAGAAAATCCACCTCTCCTGCGGCACGATGTTACCGGAAGCCAGGCTTTCCAATTGGCGGATACTCGTCCGCCTACTTGAGCATCCAGTACTGCACCAGGAATTCGATGTCGGCAATGCCGCCTGGGTCTTGCTTGAGATCGAACCGGCCAGCCCTGGCTTTAGCCTACAATAAATTTACCCAGCTTACGCGTTACAGCAGTGAGCCACAAAATGAGTACGCAACCGGGCCAGTCATCGTTACATTGAAGTCTTTGTCGATCTCGATATGAATTATGCCTCCCGGCATATGTACGGATATGTTCTGGCCACACAGGCCTAGGCGATAAGCTACAGACGCGGCAGCGCAACTGCTGCTACCAGACGCTAATGTATAGCCGGCACCGCGTTCCCAAATTTCAATGCGAATGCTGGAGTTATCTATTACTTGAAGAAACTGCACGTTAATACGATTTGGAAATATTGAGCTGGTCTCAATTATTGGACCGTACTCGCGAGCAAGTGCTGAGTTGGTTTCCGGAACTGGAATAACACAGTGAGGATTCCCCATAGAAACACAACAAAAATCAAACCGCCTGTCAGCAACATCCATCGACTCCATAATTACTTCTCGCGAAGTGCCAATAACTGGAATGTCGCCACTTAGAAAGCTGGCAACACCCATTCCAACCCGCACTAGTTTTCCCGATTCGAGAACTTGGGCAGTTACCACGCCGCCAGCTGTTTCGATGGTAAATAACTCGTCCTTTACAAGCCCCTCATCCCACAGAAATCGACAAAATATTCTTATCCCATTGCCACTTTTTTCAGCCTCGCTTCCATCTGGATTGAAAATACGCAGCCGAAATCTGGCGCAGCTTGTGGGCAAGGGCCCAAGCAGAACTCCATCGCTACCAACACCCAAACGTCGATTGCATATACGACGAATTTGTACGGCATCTAACACCAGCCCATCTGGCTGCAAGACCAGATAGTCATTCCCTAGTGCGTGATACTTTTTAAATCTCAAGCAGTGTGTTCCTTAGTAAGAAGTCATTGTGGGCCTATAGACAGCACCAGGAAACGGTGAACGCTCCTATTAGCGCGTTGGATTGACGTCACCCCATCACGGCCTCCCACATCTCCACCACCCGATTTCGCTGCTCCACAAACTCCCCATCCTCAATCACATTGTCACCGCCCGCCAGCGACAGGTGATGCATACGCTCGCGATAAAGCCGATAAGTACTGGTGAGAAAATCCACATCTTCCTGCGGCACGATGTTCCCGGACCCCAAGCTTTCCAACTGGCGAATATTGTCGGTAAATAAAATAATCGGCGGATACTCATCGGCCCACTTGAGCATCCAGTACTGCACCAGGAATTCGATGTCAGCAATGCCGCCTGGGTCTTGCTTGAGATCGAACTGTCCGACCTTGGCTTTGGACAATTCGTCGCGCATGCGCTGGCGCATCTTGCGTACTTCTTCATGCAGTGTGTCGCGCTTGATGACCTTGCGCAGAATGTCGGTGCGGATTTGTTCAAAGCGTGTGATCGGTGCGACATCACCCGCTACGGCGCGCGCGCGTAATAAGGCTTGATGCTCCCAGGTCCAGGCTTCTTGGCGTTGATAGTTTTCAAAGCCACTTAAGCTCTGCACCAACAGACCGCCCTTGCCGCTGGGGCGCAGCCGCACATCGATTTCATACAGTCGTCCGGCGCGGGTATACACACTGAGCAGGTGCACCAGGCGCTGCCCGAGCCGCGCAAGGAACACGCTGTTATCAATCGCCGCTTCGGCATCGGTCTGCTGAACTGCACCGGCCGAGTCATGTAGGAACACCAAATCCAAGTCGGAGCCATAACCCAGCTCGATGCCGCCAAACTTGCCATAGGCAACTACTACAACCCCGGCGGCTTGCAAGTGTTCGGCATCCTCGCCACATTGGGGTTTGCCATGCCGCGCCACCAATTGCGACCACGCCATGCTGAGGGCTTGCTGCACAATGAGTTCCGCCAGATCCGTCAAACGATCGCTGACCTTCATCAAGGGCATGCGGCCGGTGAGATCGGCCACCGCGATACGGAACATGGCGATACGCTGGAACTCGCGCAGTACTTCGATCTGGCGTTCTTCATCATCCGGGTCGCAATGGTCAAGCTTGAACTGCAACTCGGCCGCGAGCGAAGCGCGAGTAGGTAAATCGTTCATCAAGCGTTCGTCGATGAGTTCGTCCAGCAACAACGGGAAGGCGGCAATTTGGTCGGCCAGAAACTCGCTTTGCCCACATAACTTCACCAGCAGCTCGATCACCGGCGGATGCTCGTTGAGCAGCGCCAGATACACCGTGCGGCCACCGATCATTTCGACAATACGCAACACGCGCGTGAACACTGCCGCCTGTTCGTTCTGTTGGGCGATGAGA
>JANMUE010000465.1:0-13972 GCA_031391205.1 Lysobacterales bacterium
TAGGGCGGATCCCGCGTAGCGGTATCCGCCGAGTAGTCTCGCCGATTGCCTCTGCAAACATAGGACGGCGGCGCGACGGTTGCTCCGGTTGATGCTGCGGGTATCCCGATGTCGGGTACCGCTTCGCGGGACCCGACCTACGCCCAGCCGCTTTCGCTTGCGCTAGGATTCTGGGATGCCGAACTATCGACGGTTGCGAACGCCTGGGGCGACGTGGTTTTTCACGGTGAACTTGTTGGCGCGGCATGACAACGATCTACTGGTGCGACACATCGATTTGTTGCGCGAATGCGTGGCGGCGGAGCGGGCGCGGCGACCGTTCCGGATCAATGCCTGGGTGGTGTTGCCGGAGCATTCGCACTGGTTGTGGACGTTGCCGGAAGACGATGCGGACTATTCGACGCGGTGGCGGCGCATCAAGACGGATTTCTCGCGGGCACTGCCGACTCTGGAGCGACGCTCGGCGATCCGCGTGCGCCGCAATGAGCGCGCTATCTGGCAGCGACGATTCTGGGAACACCAGATCCGCGACGACGAAGACTATGCTCGTCATGTCGACTACATCCACGTCAACCCGGTGAAGCATGGGCATGTATCTCGCAGCTCGGATTGGCCGCATTCGAGCTTCATGAGTTATGTGGAGCGCGGCGTGTATTCCACCGATTGGGCGGCGGACGTGAATGTGGTGATGGCGGGAGAGCGTTAGCTACGGTTGATGCTGCGGATATCCCGACGCCGGGTACCGCTTCGCGGGACCCGACCTACGATGCCGACAGGTTCTCGGATCGTCAACCGCCCCAGCCACCCACGGTACCGTTGCCGCAGGCGTCCGGACCGAATTCGAAGATGCCCGAGTAGGGGAAGCCCGGGTCGGTTTCCTGGGTCAGGTGCTCGAAGCGCACGGTCGAAATCAGGCCGCCGCCCGGGCCCACATACGGCACGCTGTAGTAGGCGTTGTTCTGCTCGGGCAAGTAGCCAAAGGGCATCTCTGCCGCGCCATATGTCGACCAGCTATAAGTCACAGTCGTGGTGTTCAACCATTGCTGCGCGGCCGGCGTGTTGATGCCGCTGATCCAGACGTCGCAGATGCCGTCAAGCGTCGAACCGTAGTGTTCGCAGCTGCATGACACGTTGATCGGCGGCAGCGAGTTGCCGACGATGATGGTGCCTGACGCCATGCTGGCCTGTGCTGCCGCCAGCGAAACCATGCTGCCGATCACCGCTATGAACTTCTTCATGTGTGCTCCTGGGTATGTATGCGGATGGATGTGTGCAATACCGACAACTGGTGCGGGTTCGTTGCCATCAGCGTTTGCCGTCGCCGGCCCCGCGGTCCATTGCCTTACTGGTTAACTCCCGGATCGGGCGCATCGGCGCTCAGTGACTGCGACGGGTTCCGGGCAGCGGGGCGCGGGTCTGTTGAAATCCGGAGACGGTTCGGGATCCCTTTTCGCCGAGCCCGGCCTGCGTTGCGCCGACACGGGCGAAATCCGCGGTGAATGACATTGTCTCGTGCTGCGCCATCAGCGACGCTGACGTCTTCCACACCAATGTCTCATTGATCCTGATGCCGACGCAGCGTCGCGACGCAGCGTGATTGAGGCATCACGGGTTTTCCTGGAGGTACAGATGCGATCCGGCCTGTCGATTCAATATTGTTCTGCGGCGATATTGCTGGCCATCGCCGGCTGCAGCTCGCTGTTGTCGGCATCGGCAGCGTTCGCTGCCAAGCCAGTTGAATCCGCGGAACGGCGCACAGCGGATACCCTGGAAATCACCGCCTTCGGTCATGGTTTTATCGTGCCGCGTGGCTGGGCGTTGACGCGACGTGGTAAGGCGTCAATCCTTGAGGCACCCGAGGGCGATTCATGGGTTGCGCTGGTGGATGTCGAGGCGAAAGATGCCGAAGCGTCGATCGACGAGGCCTGGGCGGTCTATCGCGGCGGAGCGAAGCCGGAGGTTTCGATGTCGGTGCCGATCGCGAACCGCGGCGGCTGGCAGGACGGGCGCAGCGACTTCTATCGCACGGCGGCGAATTCCGGGCGCTCGCTAGGCGCGCGCGCGATGCGGCACGGCGAGCGCTGGGCGGTGCGGATCGACGATCTCGCCAATGCAGTCGCCGGCAAGCGCGCGGCCGAGTTGCGGCTGATCCGCGAAGAATTTCAACCGAAGGGTTATGTCCGCGAAAGCTTCGCGGGTCGCAAGGCGCATCCGCTGGATGCAGCCCGAATCGATGCGCTCAAGGCATTCGTCGAGAGCGCCGCGAAGACACTGGATGTCCCCGGCGTTTCCATCGGCATCATCGAGAATGGCAAAATCCTGTTTGCCGGTGGATTCGGTGTGCGTGAGATCGGCAAGCCGGACAAAGTGGACGCCGATACGTTGTATCTGATCGCATCCAGCACCAAGCCGCTGACGACGTTGATGCTGGCCAAGCTGGTCGACGAGGAAAAATTCGGTTGGGAAACGCCGGTGGTCGAGCTCCTGCCGCAGTTCAAGCTGGCCGACGCGAACATCACGCGCCAGGTACGCGTCAAACACCTGCTGTGCGCGTGCACGGGGGTTCCGTACCGGAATCTCGATTGGGAGTTCGCGCCGGCGAATTCGCCGGCTGCGATCGCGCTCGACATCCTGTCGCGGATGCGATTGACGAGTCCGTACGGCACGACGTATCAGTATTCCAATCCTATCGCCGCGTCCGCAGGCCTGGTCGGTGGGCATGTGGCGTATCCCGAGATGGAACTCGGCGCAGCCTATGACAAGGCAATGGCGAGCCGCGTCTTCAAACCTCTGGGAATGAAGCGCACCACGTTCGATTTCGATCGGGCGATGCAGGGGAACTACGTGCGCTCGCATGGCGTATCGCCGACCGGCGATCTCGCGCTCGTCGAACCCGCGCGTGATCGCAAGATGCTTGCGATGCGCGCGACAGGCGGCGCCTGGAGCAATGTCGACGATCTGCTCGCCTATGTGGGTATGGAACTCTCCGGCGGCATACACTCCAACGGCAAACGCTACATTTCCGCGTCGGCGTTGCAGGCGCGCTGGGCGGCGCAGATCAAGACCGGCAAGGATTCCTGGTATGGCATGGGCCTGGACACCGATGTTTCCAGCGGAACCTCGATGATGTTTCACGGCGGCCGCTTGTATGGCCAGCGCAGCAATACGGTCTGGCTGCCCGAACATGGCGTCGGCATCGTGATCTTGATGAACGCCAGCACCGGCAACGTGCTGATGGATGCGTTTCCGCGCAAGCTGCTGGAGGTGCTGTTCGACGGTCAACCCGAGGCCGACAGCATGGTCGCAGCAGCAGCGGGCGCCGACCGCGAACAACGCGCGACCTCGCGCCGTACTTTGCGCATCCCCGCCGACCGCGATCATGCTGCCCTGCTTGCGTCGCGTTACCACAACGACCTGCTCGGCGAGCTTACGGTGCAGAAGTCCGGCGCGCAGACCGTCTTCGATTTCGGCGCGTGGAAAGCGCCAGTGGCTTCACGCGACAATCCCGACGGCACGATCGATTTCGTTGTCATCACGCCCAGCCCGCCGTTTCCCTTCGTCGCCGGCAAGTCCGCAGGTCGGCGCACATTGACGATACGCGATGCGCAGAACGAATACGTTTTTACCCAGAGCGATTGAGAGTCCAGACACTCAATTGATCCGTCGAAAACGATAGTGGGACCCGTGGGAGCGGCGTCCCGCCGCGAGTCCGTAAGTTACGGCAATCCTTGTTCGCGGCGAGACGCCGTGTAGGGATGCACAAGTGTCGTCGTAGGCTGGATGTCGAGAGACGACCGCCGCTCCACGACAGGGTCACAACGATCAGCTTCCTTGTCTTGCCGCTTGCTCTGGCTACCGTGCAAATTGCGCAGCAGGCAATGCATTTTCCATGGCTTGCTCCTGCATTGGATTGCCGGCACGCGGCCTATGCAGCAAGAGTGGCCGGGTATGATCTTTGCATAAACATGTCCAGGCACCGTGTTTCGAATGGTGCGGGAGTATCTCGTGCTGGTGATTCCACAAGCAGACGGTAGCGTCAAACCACCCGAACGCGCGGATGGCGTGCGCGCCGTGCTGTTTGATTCGCATGGCAGTGATCGCGTCATCGACGACCTTGCCGGTCTGAATGCTGCGGCGTTGAGCGATGCGCAGTTGCTATGGATCGACATCCAGGGCAATGCGTCGTCCGCCGTCAGTGTCGGCGCGGCACTGGGCATTCCCCAAGCTGCCATCGCCGCGTTGCTCGATGACGGCACTACGCCGTCGCTGAGCAACGGCGGCCCCTATTTCTGGGTGCGGGTGGTGTCAGTCAGCGATACTGCGGGCCTGGTGTTCCACGGCAGCGTGCTGAACGTCGTGTCCGGCGGCAATATCGTGATCTCCTGTCATCGCGATGCGATCCCGTTCATCGACCACATCACTACGCGCGAGGCCGGCGAGACCGACCTTGGCATTCTCAGTTCGGCGAGTTTCGCCGCGTCATTGCTGGACTGGCAGATATCCACCTACTTCGATGCCGTGTCGCGCTTCGAGATCGCCGTCGAGCGCCTTGAGGTCGCAGTGCTGGCGGACAGCGCGGACGATTGCCTAGGTGCGCTGCGTGATCTGCGCAAGGGCGCATCACGGCTGCGCCGCATGTTGGCTGCGCATCGTGTCGTCTTTGCCGGTATGGCGCGGCCGGACTTCCGGCCGCAGGAAGATGGACGCGTCGACCGTCACTTCCAGGCGCTGGAACAACGCTTCGAGCGCGCCATGGACGTGGTCGAGAATGCACGCGACCTGGTGATCGGCAGCTTCGAGTTGTTCAGCAGCAAGACCGCATTGCAGACCAACGAGCAGATGCGCGTACTCACCTTTACGACCGTGGTCGTCGGCATACTGGCGGTGCTGGCGGGCGTGCTTGGCATGAACTTCGAGGCGCCATTCTTCAAGACGGCTGCCACGGGTTTCTGGTGGGCAGTGTCCGCCATGGCCGCATTGGCGCTGATCGCCATCGTGGTGGGCAAGCTGCGCAAATGGATGTGAGGCGCACGGCCAAAGGCAATGCATGCTGCAAAAAACAACCGGAGCCGAGGGAGATTCGGCTCCGGTTGCTGCTGCGGTCGTCCCCCGTTCCCTCATGACCTTGATCGCAGCGATCAAGGCAGCAGGAACAGATTACCCATTCGCCGATGACCGTTCGGTATCAGTTCCGGATCAGAATGGAAGCAGGCGAGACTGCACTATCGCGGCATCTCACGGCCACAGCCACATGAAGGTGAGCGCGCTGATGGTGGCGTAGATGGCGCCGTCGACCGCGTGCTTGAACACGCTCTTCCATGGCCGCGCCATCCAGATGCCTTCGGGAACGCAGGCGCCGGCATAGACCAGCAGGCTGACGATGCCAACCAGATGGCCCGCCTGGTGGGGATGTGCGCCAATGCCGTAGGCCTGCAGCGGAAGGCAGGCGGCTGCGGTGGCGATGACCACGGTGAACACGAACCATTGGATCAGCGAGGCACCGATGCGCGGCGGGCCGGCTTGACGCAGCGTGACGAAACCTACCGGGCCCTCGTTGAACTTCTGCATCATGTCGGTATTTTTCATGTCCTTCATATCGGCGCAGTGCGGCACGACGTAAAGGCCGGGCGCCGGCGTACCGGCACGAATTGCCGCGCGCACGTCGTCCTCGTTGGCGAGCTTGCGGTAGTCCGAGTTGTGCCACTTCAGCACCATATGAATCAGGCTGCTGGCGATGAAGATGAATACTGCAGTAGCGAGGATAGGCAACCACAATTGCGGCAAAGCGCTCATGACGTTCTCCCGGATGGCCCCAGATGGGGTGCCGGCGACTTTAGCGCTGCTTTGGCGGTGAATCGATAGTGTGGGTGGCTGCCATGTGTTTTTCCTAACGGACCCTAATGAAATACCGCAGCGGCGCCTTGGCTCAGGTTGCCGCTGCGGATATTCCGATGTCGGGTACCGCTTCGCGGAACCCGACCTACCGGCTAGCGGAAGAGATTGCGCAGCATGCCGATCAAGCGTGTGGGAAGTGAGCAGCCTACGCCGCGAATCGGCGGGTAGAACTGGAAGATGCCCACCGTGTGACGACGCAGCGGCAGGGAGATCTGCAACTCACCCTTGTGCCTGCCGCGATCGCGCACGCCCAGATCATTTTCCCATTCGGGCCAGGCGCCGGGCTCGACACCGTGGGTACCGCTCTGCCAGACATGGATATTGAAAGTATGGCCGACGGCGGTGGCACCAAACTGTTGAGCGGCGCGGGACGCAAACATCTTTCCCTTTTCGCCCTGGAAGGGAGCGCAGGAGCGAAACCAGACGCTGCCGTGCTTTGGATGCATGCGGGAACGGATGTCATGAATCAACGGCAGCAAGTCCGCTCGCCCCGGTTTCGGCACGCCATCGAAATCCGAGGAGCGCAGGCCATCGTTGCCCATGAATGCACTGCCTGGAGCACCATGTCCCCAGAACTGAAGACTGCCGATGATCGCGCCGCCGCCTTTACGATCAACCGCTCTGATCACCTCGTTCAATGCCTCGGTCCAATTCGCGGCGCCGACCACGACATCGGCGAACTGCAGTGCGGTGTAAAGAGACCCGCCCTGCTTCCACCAGAACGACAGCTCGCGCAGCCGGTCGGCGCTGAACTCTTCATCCGGGTCGGCAGGTGAATCCGGGGCCGGATAGCCGCTGTCGTCATAGATCACGACATTGATCGTACCGTTGGGCTTGATCGGACTCCCCTCGTTCGATTGCTTGACCGCTTCGCGCGTATCGGCATTGATGACGGGCTGGCTGGGTGTTCGTGGCGCGGGTGGCGTTGCATCGCCGGTCGGCCGGCTTGGGCGTTGCCGCAAGGGCTTGTTGATGTTGGGATTCAGATTGTTCATGACACGCTCCGTAGTTGTGGATCGATGTGCAATTAAGTGGGTGCATCCATGTGCGCGGCAGCCTGAGTCATCTGCGATGGTCTTTGATCGCGCCGCCGCTATTCCGCATCAACGGGCAGCCGACGACACGACTTCGATGAGCCAATGACGAGAATGTACTGAGGTGGGTCGCGCCAGTATTGATTTGAATAAAGTTGCGGCGCTAGAAATATGCATGCGTCATCGTTTCAATTCCTTCTGATAATCGACTGTTGGGGAGAGTGGTCGATTCAGACACCAAAAAATATGGTGCCGATATTGGACCGCGCTCAACGACTGTCGCAGCGGGGCAGCGTATTCCGTGCGCTTCACTGCTGGCCTCCACGTTTCGATGCTTATTGCCGATAAACACCTAAGAATCAAAAACGCTACCGAAGCCCGTTGCGACAGAGCGAACAGTAATTGCGGTGCTCGATGAATGAACCTGTCTTTAGACAGGGATGATCGGATAATAATTTCCGCGACGCATGCACCGCCGCTGCGTCGCGAGGCGATCTCGACAAAACGGACTCATCAATAGATACGCGGCCGTTGTCCGCAAGGACTTCCTTCGGTAATAGGTGCGGGTCTTGCACCCGCGCGCTCTTGATGTCGCCGCAATATGCAGAAGATCAAAGCCGTGCGGGTGCAAGACCCATAGGCGTTAACCTGCAGGTTGCATACCGCGCAAGCGCAGCACGTTAGCCCCTTCGGGGCTAGAATCACGTGACTTCATGCCCGGTGCAACAACGATTCATCTTAGGTAAACGCGTAGGGGTGCGGGACCCGCACTTACACGGCAAGCCAAAGCGAATCGCTCAGGGTTCGAACCGATATGCCACTTTCACCAGAAACTGATCGTCATCACGCAGGCTGAAGCTGTCCCCGAGCAGGTCCAGGGCGTCGCCGCGTTGTTCGTCCAACGCAAAGCCGCCGCGGCTGTAGACCGCGAAGACGTCACTCAATGCGCCGAGCTTGTAGCGATAGCGCACCTGAAATCCGAAGTTTCGGACGTTGAAATCTTCGATCGCAGCAGCGGAATCGACCAATTGATGATCTGTGCCAATGCGTCTTGCCTGTTTGGCGCGGGCGTCGATGGCAATGTTCTGCAGTTTCAGGCGCAGCTCCTGCTTGTCGTTGATGAACCAGTTGAGGTTCGACGTCAGGTCCAGACGCTTCTGCCTGAAGCTGCCGAACTCGCTGCCCTGTTGCCAGACCAGCCAATCGGACTGATGCTGCACAAACAAGCCGATGTCGACATCCAATGAATCGCTGGGGTGGAACTTCGGCTGCACACCGCCGCTGAATCCGTAACCAGAACCTGCCCGCAGCGGAAATGCTTCGAGGTTGGCGTACCAGCCGACCCGGCCACTGCCCTGGCGCGGCTTGAAACGCTCGAAAAATGCACTCAAGCCACCGTTGATACGGATCGGCCCGTTGCCGCGTGAAATCAGATCATCGAACGGGTCAAGGCCGTAACGCAGGTAGCCGAACATGTTGCCGCCATCGCGGGTTTCGGAATAGCGCTGCACCGCTGCGCTGTCGCGTAGACGAAAGCCATCCAGGTTATGTTGAGAAACCAGTTCGAATTCCCAGGAATGGCTGGAGAACATCGAATCGGCCGGCAGCTGGTCCTGTCGATAGCCCGATTCCCATTCGAGCAGGCGGAAATTATTGCGGTCCTGGAATCCCAGATCGTTGACGTTGACGTCCTTGTCGAGGCGGGTGAAGTAATACTGCTGTCGCCACGGGCCGGGCATGTCCCAATCCGCCACCACGCCGCCGCCAATGCCACGCTGACTCTGATGGCCGACGGCGACATCGCTGGTATGCACGGCAGTGTTGATCAACCATTCTGCATTGGGCTTCCAGCGTGAGTTGACGGCACTGACATCGGCCGTGCGATCCAGGTAGGGACGATCGACGTGGGTCTGCAGCAGCGACAGTTCATGCTTCGGTGACTGGTGCGAGCCGCGCGCCAGATAGAACGTGCGTCCAGCGTCGCCGCTTTCGTCTGCTGCGAAGAATCCGTAACCGAAATCACCGAAGCGGCCATTGCCTTTGACGGCTGCTTTGATCTCGCCGGCACCGGAGCCATCGTCTGCAGTGCTGCCCACGCGGCGCGTATAAAACAGATCACCACCCGGCCAACTGGACTGGAACGCCGCCTGGTTTTCGGTGAAGAAAGGGCGCTTGTCGGTATAGAAGGTTTCGATCGCGTCGAAGTTCACCACCAGCTGATCGCTTTCCACCTGGCCGAAATCGGGATGCAGGGTGGCGGCGAACTGATGATTGCCATTAGGCTTCCAGAACAGATCGGCACCGGCCTTGATGTCCTGCGATGAATTCTTCAGATCGGCGCTGGTCACCACGTAAGGCGTGATCGCGAGCAGGCTGGCGGGATGATCATCGACCTCGATGATCTGGAAATCCGACACGAACCTTGGCCGGGTGAAGCTTGCTGACGGTGTTGCAAAACGCTGCCCAGTGGCGGCGATGACGCGGTCGAAATACACCGCTATCCTGCGCCTGCCATCGGCGCCAGGTTTCATCGATGCGATGTGCCAGGGCACCAGCATTTCGTAGTGATAGCCGGCAGCGTCGGTCTTCACCGCGTGCTGCCAGTTGCCATCCCAGTCCTTGTTGAACTGATTTTCCTGGGCGATGGTCTCGTCCGAGATATCGTTGCTGGCACTGACGGTGAAATCAATTCCGCTGCCACCATCAGCGTTGAAGTTGATCATGAAGTTGACGCGGTCGACCTGGGAATCGAAGTCGCGTTGCACGCGCGGCGCGGTGCGCGTGATCGTCTTCGGCTGCAGCGCGCGGATCGCGACTGCAATGCCCTCCGGTGTCGATTTCAACCAGGCTTCGGTACGCAGATCCGCGGGTGCGGGATTTCCGCTCAGCGGCTGGGTTTCGCGAAAATCGGTGAAGTGCTGTGCGCCCTCCCATTCGGCAGCCTCAATTTCGCCATCGACTACGATGGCGGCCTGAGTCTGCAGCGCACAGCCGGCAATCAGCAGGGCGATCGTGTGCTTGAATAGTCTTTCCATGACGGCCTCATAGTAAACACGGTTGGACGCACAAGGTAGCGATTAGGTTATTGACGTATGGTCGTCGCGCACAAGTTGCGTTGCGATTGCCTTCTACGATCAATCTGGAGACGCGCGCCAGTGCGTGGATGGAATACGTGGAAACCTCACTCCGCCCGCTCAACTGCACATGATGACGAGAGGTCGGCCGTTGCGGGAATGCCAAAGGTCAGGGCGTAATGAGCCTAATCGGGCAGGAACTTGAGCTATCGACAGCGGTCGCAGCAGCAACTTACGGTCAGGAGCCTGTTATGAACAATCTTCGTGTCGCGGTGATGGCCTTACTGGTGCTGTTGTTCTCCGCAGTCAACGCTGTGGACGATCGCCAGGCCGAAGTACGCGAGCGTGGCGCCGAGGTGATGCCGTTCGCGCTGGCCGACACAATGCATGTCTTCGAGAAGATGCCAAACGGCGGAGTGCAGCGTGTGCTGGCCCGTCCCGGGCATGCCGATCAAATCGCGCCGATACGCGCACATCTGCAGAACATTGCGCAGCAGTTCGAAACACGGGATTTTTCCGGGCCGGCGCATATCCATGGCGATAGCATGCCGGGCCTGGCTGAGCTGCGATCGGCAGCGAAAGGTGATCTCAGTGTGGTTTTTCGTGAACTCAGCGATGGCGCCGAGATCACCTACACAGGATCAAGCGAAGACTTGCGTGCGGCGATTCACCGCTGGTTCGATGCTCAGCTCAGCGACCATGGGCACGATGCCAGTGATCATCATCAGCACCATCACAGCCATTGACGCGGGCGCTTCGCTGTTGCAGACGTGGATATTGTACCGACGCGCTTTTGATCTTTGCTCCGGTTGACGGAAATCAACAGCCAGAGTGAGCGGGTCGGGCCCCGCTCCTACAAAGCTTACGGATTGCCGGCGACACTGGTGCCGGCACCTGCCCGCACTACAGAGAGGTGGTAGTCGTTGTTGCTGCTGACCAGATCCACATTGTGCAGGGCTTCGCCGAGGCGGCAGACCTGACCATCGCAGTGGGGCAACGCGCCATTGTCGACGGCGAACCATTTGTTGTTCACGTTGGCGGCGACGAAGGTGTGCAGTAACTGGGTCTGCGCGCCGTTGCTACGAAAGCCATTTTTATCCATGGGCTTAAGGCGCACGATGTAGCGGCGCGTTTCCACGCCTTCGCGGGCGAGGATGCGTTCGGCACGCTGGGCATTGAGCTCGCAGAGGGCGGCATCGTTCACGGCGAGGCTCAGCACCGCCGGGCGGTCTTCGATCAGTGCGCGGCAGAGCGCAGAGCGGGCGCAGGAATCGGCCTCGGCCCGCAGTTCCATATCGCTCATCGGCTGCGTGAATCCCGCGCAGGCGGCCAGTCCAAGTGCCTGCACCACAACCAGGCCGCGCAGCAGATTTTTGCCCAGGGCGTTGAGGGAGTTCTTGCTGAGGTTCATGACCGGCTCCTGATCGATGCATGGGGCTGGCCGTTTCGAAGCGCTGCGCGTTCGTAGTGGCTGGCCTGATGTCGATCAGGTTAGATTTCGCCGGGCCGGGTTCCCATACGTGCAAATACCTAAGGAACCTCTGAACAAGTCACCTCATAAGCATCCCCGGAGCAGACTTGGGTATTTTCTGAATCCGCCATGCCGTTGAAATCGACCAGCGTCGCCGCTGGAAACCGCGACGCGCCAGGCAATGCGCCGTGTCGCCAAGTCGACGTGGTGCGTTGATCAACAGTTTTCAGGCGCCGCGGGTTTCCATGGCAGCGTACCGTTGTGCCGCTCCAGCATTGCGCGATTGCCGTTCAGGAAGAACTCGCTGCGAACCGATCGCTGGGTATTTCCCACCCGGTAGTTGACGGTGTAGGCACGCGTGCAATCGAACGCCAGCCGGTGGTTGGCGTGCATCAAGGCGTTTGCGATCGCGCGATCGACCTCCATCTGCCCCGGTTCGCGGAACTTTCGATACCAGATCGGGCAGATGCCGATGGCGATCTGCTTGGCAACGAAATAGCAGTTCACGTCGACAAAAAAATCCTGCGGATGAAGAATGGATGCCCACCTTCCCAGGCTTTCGCAGTCGTCGAGGCAAATAACACTGCCATCGCCATCGATGATCTTTCGAAGGGAGTAGGCCCACTGCAGTTTTTTCTCGGTGACCAGGCGCACCAGGCTCTCGACGTGATTCGGTTCAATGGTGTTGTCGTCATCCAGCCAGATGTGGAAATCACCCTCCGCGATGAAGGTCGCAGCCCCATAGATGCGATGGCCGTTGTAGCGATCGATACCGGTGGGATAGGGCAGCACCACAAGGTGTTCGCGATCCGGGGAGCGTCCAAAATCCGTGGCGCGAAAGATGTCTGCCGCGGCGAGATTGCGTTCACGGCCATCGACGACGACAAGATGTTGGATATTTGCGTAGCTCTGCCGGCGCACCGATTCGATGCATTCAGCGAGGAACGGGTTGCCGGTTGTCGCCGTGATGATGGAAACCTTCATGACGCAGCTGCTCTTGTCGTATTGTTGATGGGACCAGCGCCAGCAAAGGCCGCAATCGGCAATATGCGGCGTTTAGCGGGATTCGACCGCGAATGCTGACGCCGCCGGAAGATATCAGGCATTCCTGTTGCGCTTTGCGGCCGGCTCTGGCCGTTCAACCAGCAGATGCTGCACGAAGCGATCAAGCAGACCGGCCAGCTGCTGGCGATCGGCGCTGCTCCATGATTCCAGCGCCAGCCCGATGCGGGAGCGGCTGACTTCGCTGCCTTTGGCCAGCATGCGTTCGCCCGCAGCGGTAATCCTGAGTATTACTTTGCGTGCGTCGCTCTGCGCGACCTGCCGCAGCAGCAGGCCCTTGGTGACAGCACTGGCGACCTGCCGGCTCGCCCGCGATGCATCGACGCCAAGCAGCTTTGACATGGTGCCGACGGTGGCGCCATTCAGAGCGTCCGACGACTGGGCAACGCGGACGGCATCGAGCAGGCGCAGGTCGCCGTAGTCGAGCTTGGCACGATCCCCGAAGGTGGCCGCCCACAGCTCGGCCAGTTCCTTGCGCTGGAACAGCCGGCGCAGCGCCACCAGCGAGCGGCGCACCGATTCCACCGGCGGCGCGGCCGGATCTGCCGCGGCCTGCAGCGCCGGCTTGCGACGGTTCGTGGCCTTATGCATATGTATGCCTTGCGCAAATATGTGCGTTTAGCATATAAATATCCGCAACCCGTGGCAAGCACCGTACCGGGCGCAAGGCAGAGCATCCATGACCACACATCCGCTCGACAATCCGATCTGGGCTTCGCTCAGCACCCGTCATCAGGACGTGGCGCAGGGCGCGGGCGGGATACTGCGCTATCCCGCCGCGATAGCGCCGTTCCTCGGTGTATCGCGGCCGGATGTCGATACCGCTGCAGCGCTGGAATCGCTGGTGACGCCGGACGAAAGCGTCTATCTGCTGGGGCCGGAATTGCTGACACCAGCGGGTTGGCAGTTGCAAAACCTTGGACTGTTGGCGCAGATGATCTGCCCACAGCGGCTTCCAGAAACGGATAGCGCGGCGATCATTGCGCTGACCGACGCACACCGTGCCGATGTGCTGGCACTGACTGCACTGGTCTATCCCCACTACTTCCGTCCGCAGACGATGCGGCTGGGGCGCTACTTCGGCATCTACAAGGATGGGCGCCTCGCGGCGATGATCGGCGAACGCATGGGCACGCAACTGCATCGGGAGATCAGCGCAGTCTGCACCCATCCCGATTTCAGCGGCCAGGGTCATGCCCGCGTCCTGCTCACCTGGTTGTCCAACGACCTCATCGATCGCGGCTATCTGCCGTTCCTGCACGTCAGTCCGAAGAACCAACGTGCCAAGCTGTTGTACGAACAGAACGGTTATCACACGCGCCATGAGATCGCGTTCTGGTCGCTGTGCCGCGACAAATGGAATCAATAGATATTGTTGCTGACGTGGGAGCGGCGTCCCGCCGCGAAGCTCTTGTTCACCTGTTGATAGTCAGAGC
>JANMUE010000474.1:0-14266 GCA_031391205.1 Lysobacterales bacterium
ATGCTCTTGCTCTGATCTCAAAGACAGCAGAGCAAGAGCATCGCGGCTCACGCCGCTCCTGCGATCACGATGTGTGCTTTGGCTCCGATACGTCTACGGAATCTCTTTCGAATCGCCCTCTGATCGATCCGGTACGCGATCCAGCGTGGCTGCCACACCCCATCCTCGCCGCTTGCGCGCCGACCGGCTGCGCTGTCCCTGCTTCGCAGTCCGGTCCGCACATCCATGTGCGGCCGTTCAGCGGCACGCGGCAGTGCCGCGCGAAATCCCGCTTCACCCCTGAACTCCAGGGGACTGGATCGGCAACGGGGACAAGTCGTGAAAATCAACGCCGCTGGATACGTCGACAGACGACAGTTGTTCCCACATCACACGGTTCCCACATCCCTACCCGCTGGCGAATCACAAGAGCAGCCAGGTCGACAACCCCAGAAACACGCCCATACTGACCACATCGGTGGCAGTACTCAGGAATATTCCCGAGGCCGTGGCCGGATCGGCGCCCATTCGCTTCATACCGAGCGGAATCAGCGACCCTGCAGCACCGGACATCATGCAGCTCACCGCCATCGAGAACGCGGTAATGCCGGCCAGCGTCAACGCACCGGGGTTCTTTTGCATTGTCGCCATGACGTACATGCCTGCGGCCGCAACCAGACCGACGATCAGACCGTTCCACCAGCCCAGCCAGGCCTCCTTGGCAACGACCCTCTTGGCCTGCCCAGGCTTCAGCTCGCCCAGCGTCATGCCGCGCAGGGTGACAGCCAAAGTCTGACAGCCGGTGTTGCTGCACTGCCCGGATAACACCGGCAGGAACACCGCCAGCAATACGATCTGATTGATCGAATCTTGAAAAAAACCTACCACGCCAGCCGCGATGAAGGCAGTGACCAGATTCAGCTGCAGCCAGGGGTGACGGAACTTGAAGCTGGTGAACCATGGTGTGCTGATGCGTTCCTCTTTCTCGACACCAACCATGGATCCAGCCTGCGCTGATATTTCGAATGCCTGCTGTTCGAACAGCACTTGTCCACGTACCGAACCCAGTAATCGCCCCTCGGCATCGCATACCGGATAGGCCGGATAGTGCCGGGTCACCACTTCGCGCATCGCATCCACAACTTCTGTCTGCGGCCGAAGTGCGAAGGGATTGCGCACCATTACCTCAAAGAGGCGCTGATCGCGACGCGCAAACAGCAGCTCTCGAAATGCCACCACACCAATCAGCTTGCTCTCGGCATCGGTAACGAAGACATAGACGATGAAGGCGTTGCGCACCACATCGCGCAAGGATTCCACAACCTCATTGACGGTGGTCTCCGGCCTGAACACTGCCAGTGCGCGCTCCATCAATCGACCGACCGAACCTTCCTTGAACTGGTGATCCAGCAGCCATTGCTGAGCGGCGTCTTTGGGCGCGGCGGCAGCGATACTGTGTCGCCTTTCCTCGGAAAAATGTCTGAGGATTTCCAATGCTATGCCAGGATTGGTCTGGCTGAGCAGTTCCGCTATCCGCGTATCCGATTCTGCCTCAAGCAATCTCGCGGCGCTGCGGCTATCGGTGGTAGAAATGTCTTCGAGCAGCGAACGTTCCATGCAGGCTTCCTTACAGCGACGGAACCGCACACGGACTTGGACGATCGCAAGTTCCAGCGTTTGCGGACTTCGCCTAAGGTAGCGTCAGTGCGCCCACCGTGTCTGCCTCCATGGTTTTGCCACATGCAAGGCTTACGAATGCAGTGGCTTTGCGAACTTCATATTTGGAGGCGGATCGATGACAGGACCATTGAAAGGGCTGCGCGTACTGGATTTGTCGCGCGTGCTGGCAGGCCCCTGGGCGACACAGTTCTTTGCAGACCTGGGCGCCGACGTGATCAAGGTCGAACGTCCTGATCAGGGCGATGACACCCGGCGATGGGGGCCACCTTGGTTGACGGACGACCAGGGCAGGGAGACTGACGAGTCGGCTTACTATCTCAGTTGCAATCGAGGCAAGCGCTCGATCACGCTCGACCTCAGTACCGCCGAAGGACAAGCAGTGGTCAAATGCATCGCGATGAAAAGCGATGTACTGATCGAGAATTTCAAGGTCGGAAGCCTCCAACACTATGGTCTCGACTTCGATCACATTCACGCGATCAACCCTCGCCTTATTTATTGCTCCATAACGGGATTCGGGCAAACTGGCCCGAATGCACACCGTGCCGGATACGACGCGATGATCCAGGGCGAGGCCGGTCTGATGGGCCTGACCGGCGAGCTCGATGGCCCACCGATGAAGACCGGAGTGGCGGTAGCAGATCTGAGTACCGGCATGTATGCGGCCGCCAGCGTGCTCGCCGCAATCTATGCACGCCAGCAGTCCGGGCTTGGTCAGCACATCGACATTGCACTGCATGACGTACAGCTTGCCGGTCTTGCTTATCACGCACAAAGTCAACTGATGACCGGCAGGAATCCGGGGCGGCACGGCAACGCACATCCGAACATCGTGCCCTATCAAGCCTTCGCGGTAGCCAACGGACATCTGATGTTGGCGATCGGCAATGACAATCAGTTCAGGAAATTTTGCGAGGTCGCGGGCCTGCAGGCGTTGGCAGAAGACACGCGCTTCAAGCACAATGCGGATCGCGTGTCTCATCGCAACGAGTTGCTGCCTCTGCTCGAACAGACGCTGCGGCAACGCACGATCGACGAATGGCAGACCGCGTTCGATGCTGCCGGAATTCCCTGCGGCCCCGTCAACACGCTGGATCAGGTGATGGGATCCGTCCAGGTGGTCTCGCGAGGAATGACAAAGACGGTGTCGCACCCGCGACGTCATGCACTTCAGTTGCTGGCCAACCCGATCAAGTTTTCGAGCACTCCGTTGTCCGCGCCAGTCGCGCCGCCTTTGCTTGGCCAACACAGCGAAGAAATTCTCGCCGAGTTCTGGTTCGGCGAAACCAGACAGCAATGATCTGCCTGTTTATCTCCAGGCCTCGCTAGCGCCTGAGTTGCCGGTTGTGCAGTCCGGCGAAAATCAACTGCGCGAGAATGGCACCGCACATCGCAAGAAACATGTCCCACTGCGTGTCCCAGATGTCGCCCTGCGTCGCGAGAAAGGCATCGGCCCTGCCGCCCATCGCCAGAGCCGCCCACCATTCGAGAAATTCGAAGAAGGCGCTGAACGCGAGACAGCAACTCACCACAACATAAAACAACCAGGGGCCGGGCAGCAATGGCGTTTTTCGCAACAACAACTCACGCGCCAGGATTGCCGGAATGAATCCCTGAGCAAAGTGTCCAAGACGATCGTAGTGGTTGCGCGCCAGGTCAAACGTATCTCGCACCCAGATGCCTATCGGCACTTCAACATAGGTATAGCGCCCACCAACCATCAAAATGACAGCGTGTATGGCCAGAAGCCAACACAGCAATCGCGTCAGTGGAAAACGCTTCCACGACAGCATGATCAATGGCAAGCCGATAACGACCCAGATCACTTCCATAATCCACGTCAGGCGATCATGCGGCGTAATGCCCGACCAGACCAGCACGGCAGCTACCACCAGAATCAGCGTGTTCGCTTCAGCCCGCGACGGCTGGACGGGATATGTCTGTAAGTTCATCTGAATTCCAGTGGGTACCATCCCTACGAATAGTACCCGTCCTGGAATCAAGCAGCGCGGTTTCGCTTGCGCACAATGAGCATGGCGAGTTCCAGCGACTGCTCGTAATTCAATCGCGGGTCCACGGTGGACTTGTAGGCACGTTCAAGATCAACCTCGGTCAAGTCCCGGGCCCCACCCAGACACTCGGTGACGTTTTCACCTGTGAGTTCGAGATGAACACCGCCCAGGCGGGTGCCTGCTGCCACGTGAATGTCGAACGACTGATCCAGCTCGCTGCGAATGTTCTCGAATCGACGTGTCTTGAATCCGTTGGAGGTACTCTCGGTGTTGCCGTGCATTGGGTCACAGCACCACAACACGTTGCGCCCCTCGCGCTGCACTGCATTCAACAGCGACATTAGTGCGGAACCGACCTTTGCCGCACCCATACGATGGATAAGCGTCAGCTTGCCGGCTTCGTTGCTGGGGTTTAGCGCATCGATCACCGGTAGCAACTGGTCAGGCGTGACGCTCGGGCCTACCTTCAGCCCAATCGGATTACGTATGCCGCGGCAGTACTCAATATGCGCGCCATCCAGCTGCGCAGTGCGCATGCCGATCCAGGGGAAATGCGTGGACAGATTGAACCAGCCCGTCTGCCGCGGAACCTGTCGTGTCAGTGCTTCTTCGTAATGCAGTACCAAAGCTTCGTGCGAAGTGTAGAAGTCCACACGCGAGAAACTGCCCAGAGGCTCGCCGGCGAGCGTTTCCATGAAGCGAACCGACTCACCGATAGCCTCGACCATGCGGCGGTACTCGGCCTGCAGTGGCGAATGCTGCATCCAACCCAGTTCCCAGTATTCCGGGTGATGCAAATCGGCGAAACCGCCATCGATCAGGGCGCGCACGAAATTAATCGTCATCGCAGAGTGAGCGTGCCCACGAAGCAATCGCTGCGGATCGGGCTGACGCGCTTCGTTGGTGAACTCTGGAGCATTGACGATATCGCCGCGATAGCTTGGCAGGGTAACCCCGTCTTTGGTTTCCATATCCGTCGAACGCGGCTTGGCGTATTGACCTGCGAAACGCCCCAACCGCACCACCGGCAACTTTAATCCGTGGATAAGCACCACGCTCATCTGGAGCAGCACCTTAAGGCGATTGGAAATGGTTCCGGAATCACACTCGGCAAAGCTCTCGGCACAGTCGCCGCCTTGCAGCAGAAATCGCTTCCCGTCGGCTGCCTCGGCAAGCAATCGCTTGAGCGCAAGAATTTCAAATGACGTGACCAAGGGCGGCAACCCACGCAAGGTCGTGGTCGCCTGATTCAACGCCTTTGTGTCTGGATAACTGGGCTGCTGGCTGGCGACGCGCGACTGCCAATTGGACGGGTGCCACTGTGTTAGATCGCTCATCTTTTCGATTCCTTTCCTCTAGCCATGAATCCAGCAAACACCGCTAACGCCAGCAAACCAACAAAACCAATCAGAGCCCAGCTCGGCATATCCAAACCCAACATGGTCCAGCCATCCGGCTGCGCGCATTCTCCTGAGCCAGTGAACACGGTTTTCAACGTTTTTCCGAGCGGGAAAGCTTCCAGCATGTATTCCAGCCCAGGTCCGCAATCAGGCACTTGATCGGGAGGGAGATGCCTCAGCCAGATATGACGCGCGGAAATCGCGCCACCACCAATAGCAGCCAACGTGCCCAGCACGCCATAGATCTTTCTCCCCAGGTGAGCGGGATTGTGCAGTGCACCGAGCAACATCACCCCACCCACCGCCATGAATCCAATGCGCTGGAAGATGCACAAAGGACACGGCTCCAACCCTTGCACCGTCTGCAAATAATAGGCATACGCAATGAGCAAAAAGCACGACAGCGCGCCAAATGCGAAGAGAGAACGAAACGGCCAGCGTAGTGGATTGATGCTCATTTCCAGGTATCCGTAATTGATGACTGAGGAAAAAGAAACGCCTAACGCGTTCCTCGCCGCAGAGCTAGACCGCAGCAAAGCCGAGACGTTCCAGTCGTGTCATCTACTCGATCGAAGCACATTCGACTGGGGCAATCCAGTACAAGAACAAGGCAGTTGCTCAGTTAGCGCAAGCCGTCCAAGCGGCCAAGAAAAAACCCCGAGTCTTGCGACCCGGGGTTTCTGACATACGATCCAGCTAAAGGCGCTTAGCCAGCGACTTCAACGGCCTGTGCATTTTCCGGACGATCCACCAGCTCCACGAACGCCATCGGCGCGCAGTCACCGTTACGGAATCCGCACTTGAGGATACGCAGATATCCTCCTGGACGCTCGCGATAACGCGGTCCGATTTCAGAGAACAACTTTCCGACCGCAACTTTGTCGCGCAGACGCGAGAAAGCCAGACGACGGTTCGCAACACCATCGACCTTGGCGAGCGTAATCAGCGGCTCGGCAACACGACGGAGCTCCTTGGCCTTGGGCAGGGTGGTCTTGATCAGCTCGTGCTGAAACAGCGAGCTGGCCATGTTGCGGAACATCGCTTCACGGTGGCTGCTGGTGCGGTTGAGCTTACGACCCGATTTCATGTGGCGCATGACACTAGTTCCTTGAGTTTTGGCTCAGACCGGGCTTAGCCCAGCATGCCGTGCTGTACACCAGCCGGCGGCCAGTTTTCGAGTTTCATACCGAGCGACAAACCACGCGCAGCAAGAACTTCCTTGATCTCGGTGAGCGACTTCTTGCCGAGATTCGGAGTCTTGAGCAACTCGACCTCGGTGCGCTGACACAGGTCGCCGATGTAGTAGATGCTCTCAGCCTTGAGGCAATTGGCCGAACGAACCGTAAGCTCCAGGTCATCAATCGGACGCAGCAGAGTCGGATCAACCCCTGATGCAACCGGCTTCGCGGTGCCCGTATCACGACGAGTAAAGTCACCAAACACCGAGAGCTGGTCGGCGAGGATGTCGGCGGCGCGACGCACTGCGTCTTCCGCTTCCACGGTGCCGTTGGTCTCGATGTCAAGAATCAACTTGTCCAGATCGGTGCGCTGCTCTACGCGAGCGCTATCGACTTCATAGGCAACGCGACGGATCGGACTGAAGCTGGCATCCAACTGCAGACGACCGATCGGACGAGATTCGTCATCCGGACGGCGGCGCGAAGCAACCGGCTGGTAACCAACGCCCTTGGCAATACGCAGACGCATATTGATCTGGGTATCCTTGGTCAACGTGCAGATGATGTGGTCCGGATTCACCACTTCGATGCTGTGATCGACTTTGATATCGCCAGCAGTAACCACTCCTGGGCCCTTTTTGTTCAGGGTCAGCATGGTTTCGTCGTGGCTGTGCATCCGCAACGCGACATCCTTAAGATTCAGCAATACGTCGATGACGTCTTCCTGCAATCCTTCGAGCGTCGTGTACTCATGCAGAACGTTGTCAATTTCGACCTCAGTAATTGCGGCGCCGGGGATCGACGACAGCAACACGCGTCTCAGCGCATTTCCGAGGGTGTGGCCGAAACCGCGTTCAAGCGGTTCGACAAACACGCGGGCGCGATTCGGGCCGATTTTCTCGGCCGAAATCCCGCGGGCGCGCATAACAGTAGTAGCCGTAGCTGCCATGGTATTCGGGTTCTCCGGTTACTTCGAGTACAACTCGACGATCAAGTTCTCATTGATGTCCGAGGGCAGATCTGCGCGTTCCGGCGCCGACTTGAATGTTCCCGCCATCTTCTTGGCATCGACATCGATCCAGCTCGGCACCAGATCCATCTCCTGCGACAGATTCAGTGCTTCCTGAATACGCATCTGTGCACGAGCGCGCTCAGAAACTTCTACAGAATCACCGGTCTTAACCTGATAAGAGGGCACGTTGACGCTCTTGCCATTAACCAGGATCGATTTGTGTGCAACCAGCTGACGCGCAGCAGCGCGCGTAACGGCAAAACCCATCCGGTACACGACGTTGTCCAGGCGCGACTCAAGCAGCCTCAGCAAGTTCTCGCCGGTAGCACCCTTGATATTCGAGGCCTTGGCGTAATAGTTACGGAACTGGCGCTCAAGCACGCCATAGATACGCTTCACTTTCTGCTTCTCACGCAGCTGTACGGCGTAATCCGACATCTTCGCTTTCTTCGCGGAAACGCCGTGCTGACCTGGTTTCTGTTCCAGTTTGCACTTCGAATCGAGCGCCCGAGCCGGGCTCTTCAGGGAGAGATCCGCGCCTTCACGACGCGAGAGCTTGCATTTGGGTCCAATATAACGAGCCATGATTCTCTTCCTTTACACTCGACGACGCTTCGGCGGACGACAGCCGTTGTGCGGGATGGGCGTGATGTCGATGATGTTGCCGATCTTGTACCCGATCGCATTCAACGAACGAACCGCCGACTCGCGGCCAGGGCCTGGCCCCTTGATACGGACCTCCAGGTTCTTCAAGCCATACTCTTGCGCAGCACGTCCTGCCTTCTCGGCAGCGACCTGTGCAGCAAACGGTGTGGACTTGCGTGAACCACGGAATCCGGCACCACCGGAGGTCGCCCAGGACAAAGCGTTGCCCTGACGGTCGGTGATGGTGACAATCGTATTGTTGAAGGAGGCCTGTACGTGAACGATACCGTCGGTAACGACACGCTTGACCTTCTTCTTCGGCTTTACGGCCGAGGTTTGCTTGCTCATGAGGGCAGGTCCGTTAGAAGGTTATTTCTTGATCGCCTTGCGCGGACCCTTGCGCGTACGCGCATTGGTACGCGTGCGCTGGCCGCGCAGCGGAAGGCCACGACGATGGCGAACGCCACGGTAGCAACCCAGATCTTGGAGACGTTTGATACTGATGCCGACTTCGCGGCGCAGATCGCCTTCAACGGTGAACTTCTGCACTTCCTGGCGCAGCTTGTCGACCTCTGCTTCCGTCAGATCCTTTACCTTGATCGATGGGCTGACGCCCGCGGTCTGGCAGATCTTCTTGGAACGCGAACGGCCGATTCCATAAATACTTGTTAGCCCGATCCAGGCATGCTTGTGGACCGGGATATTGACACCCGCTATACGCGCCATCGCGTCTTCTCCAAAACTGTTGGCGTAAGGAACTGGATATTATACACACTAAACGACAACCGCCAAGTCCCTGGACTGCGGTCAGCGCCCCCACACATCATGTGCAGGTTGGTGTTAGCGGACGAGTCCGCCGCGACCATAGTTTTTCAGGTTGGCCTTCTTCATCAGGCTTTCATACTGATGTGACATCAGATGCGCCTGCACTTGAGCAGTGAAGTCCATGACTACAACCACCACGATCAGCAGCGAGGTGCCGCCGAAGTAGAAAGGCACACCAAATTTGGTTTGAAGCAGGGTCGGCAGCAAGCAGACCGCAACCAGGTAGATGGCGCCTACCCCAGTCAACCGCGTCAACACGCCATCGATATAGTCGGCAGTGGCCTTGCCCGGACGTATGCCAGGTATCAATGCGCCCGACTTCTTCAGATTTTCAGCGGTCTCCTGCGAGTTAAACACCATCGCGGTATAGAAGAACGCGAACACGATGATCAAACCCGCAAACACGATCATGTACAGCACCGAACCCGGCGACAGCAGCGCCGAAAACCTTCTCAACCAGGCGTTGTTTGCCAGATCACCCATGCTTGCTAGCGTGGCTGGAAACATGATGAACGACGACGCAAAAATCGCGGGGATAACGCCCGACATGTTGATCTTGAGCGGCAAATGCGAGCTCTGATTGTTGTAAGCGCTGGACCCACCCATCTTGCGCGCGTAGTTGACAGTGATTCGCCGCTGTCCACGCTCCATGAACACCACAAAATAAGTAGTCAATGCAACGATCACTGCAATCAACAACGCCGACAGCACATTCAGCTGTCCGTCGCCTACCTGTTGAAGTGTCTGGATCAAAGCACTTGGCAAGCCAGCCACGATACCCGCGAAGATGATCAGCGAAATGCCGTTGCCAACGCCCCGTTCGGTGATCTGCTCACCCAACCACATCAAAAACAACGTGCCTGCAGTCAAACCCACTACACAGCTGACAATAAAGCCGGGACCTGGATTGACGACGACTCCACCACCACCGTTCAAGGTCTGTGCCTGCAGAGCAACTGCTACACCAAACGACTGAAACATCGCCAATGCGACGGTGCCGTATCGAGTCCATTGGGTGATCTTGCGGCGACCGGACTCGCCTTCTTTTTTAAGCGCCTGCAGACTTGGCACCATGGTTGCCAGCAGCTGCATGATGATCGACGCGGAGATGTAAGGCACAACATTGAGCGCAAGCACGCTCATACGTTCGAGAGCGCCACCAGAGAACATGTTGAACATGTCCAGCACTGTGCCTTTCTGACGCTCCATCAACTGGACCATCGCTTCAGGGTTGATGCCCGGCACAGGCACGAAGGTGCCCAATCGGAAAACGATCAACGCCAGCAGCACAAACCACAGACGCTGTTTGAGTTCTGCTGGAATGCTGGGCAATACACCACCCGACTGCGATGACATCGGTTTGGCCACGAATTACTCCACTGATCCGCCAGCTGCCAGGATCGCCGTCTTGGCACCCGCGGTGACCGCAATCCCCACCAATTTGATTGCGCGCGAAATCTCGCCTCGCTTGACCAGGCGAGCACGCTTGGCGCGCGGGTCGATCAATCCAGCGGCAAGCAGCGTCGCCAAGTCGATCGTCTCATTGTCGAGCTTCTGCAGCTGATAGAGACGCACTTCTGCCGTGTCGGCCTTCAGCTTGGATCGGAATCCAACCTTGGGGAGTCGACGTTGCAGCGGCATCTGGCCGCCTTCAAAGCCCGGCTTGATCTTGCCCTTACCGGTTCGCGCATACGAACCTTTGTGGCCACGACCCGCCGTCTTACCGAGCCCAGAACCGATTCCTCGGCCTACTCTGGTTCGTTCTTTTCGCGCACCTGGCGCGGACTTAAGCGTATTCAGACGCATGTGAATCTCCTCTGGCCCGTTCGACCGAATTAGTTCTCGACGCGAACCAGATAGTTGACTTTGTTGATCAAGCCGCGGACTTGGGGCGAATCTTTGAGTACCGACACTGAATTGAGCTTGCCTAATCCAAGGGCTTTGACGCTGAGGCGATGAATCGCCGGGCAGCTGTTCTGGCTCTTGACGAGACGAACTTTGACCGTCTTTGCCGTGGAATTAGTCATGGCTTCCCACCAGTTCTTCAAGTTTCTTACCGCGCTTCGCGGCAATATCAGCCGGCGACTGGATAAGCTGCAGGCCTCTGATCGTAGCGCGCACCAAGTTGATTGGATTTCGCGATCCGACTGCCTTGGCCAATACGTTCTTCACACCAACCACTTCAAACACGGCGCGCATTGCACCACCGGCAATGACGCCTGTACCTTCGGAGGCCGGCTGCATGAAGACTCGGGCAGCGCCATGGTTCGCCTTGATCGCGTACTGAAGCGTTCCGTTTTTCAGCGAAACCGAGACCATATTTTTACGCGCACGATCCATCGCCTTGGCGATGGCAGCAGGAACTTCTCGTGCCTTGCCATAACCGAGGCCAACCTTGCCGTCGCCATCGCCAACCACAGACAGTGCGGTGAAGCTCATCTGACGACCGCCCTTGACGGTTTTAGCAACTCGGTTTACTGCGATGAGCTTTTCCAGCAGCCCATCGCCGTTCTCTCGTTCATTCGTACTCATGCATCACCTTTGCTGATCCACGAAGGATCTGGTTCGTTACGGCCTAGGCCGCTTGGAGTTGTAGTTGCCGCACTTAATTAGAACTGAAGTCCGCCTTCACGTGCCGCGTCGGCCAAAGCCTGGATACGTCCGTGATAGAGATACCCTGAGCGGTCGAAAGCAACTTTCTCAACGCCAGCAGCCTTCGCACGCTCGGCGATTGCTTTGCCGACGGCCGCCGCAGCTGCCTTGTTCTTGGTTCCAGTCACGCCGGTAAGGATCGCGTCCTGCAAAGTGTTCGCCGAGGCGATGACTTTGTCGCCAGACGCTGCGATAACCTGGGCGTAAATGTGCTGGCCGGTCCGGTGAACGGTCAGACGGGCGACGTTGAGCTTGCGGATGCGGGCTCGTGTCGCCTTCGCTCGACGCAAACGGGATTGATTTTTTTGCATCATGATTGCATTCCTCAGTCGTGGCGCCCGAATTAAGCCTTTTTGGCTTCCTTCAGCGTAATCTTCTCACCGGCATACCGAACGCCCTTGCCCTTATACGGCTCGGGGGAACGGAAGGCACGAATCTTTGCCGCTGCCTGACCAACGCGCTGCTTGTCGGCGCCCTTGATCAGGATCTCGGTCTGCGTCAGGGTTTCAAGCGTCACGCCTTCAGGCGCCTTGAAGACCACCGGATGTGAAAACCCGAGGGTAAGATTCAAATCCTTGCCCGTCATGCTCGCACGATAGCCGACGCCAACGAGCTCAAGTTTGCGCTCGTAGCCAGTGGAAACACCGGTCACCATATTGCTGATCAAAGCACGCATGGTTCCGGCCATAGCCGAATTGTCACCGGTGGGTGCAAGCTGCACCGTACTGCCATCCAAAGTGACCGACACGCCTTTCGGGATTTCAACCTGCAACTGTCCTTTCGGACCCTTAACCGACACTGCAGTATCGGTAACAGTGCACTCGACACCCTTACCCAGGGTAATGGGCTTTTTCGCTACTCGAGACATGAGCTACTCCTTAGGCGACGAGGCAGATGACTTCGCCACCCAGCCCCTTAGCGCGGGCCTGACCGTCGGTCATAATGCCCGACGAGGTGGAAACGATGGAAACACCCAGACCGCCGAGGACCTTAGGAAGTGCATCTTTTCCGCGATAAGAGCGAAGCCCGGGACGGCTGACGCGCTCAAGACGGTCAATAGCAGGCTTGCCCTGGTAATAGCGCAATGCGATTTCGAGTTCTTTTTTGCCTTCAACATCGCGAACCGCGACATCGTTGACATAGCCTTCCGCCTTCAGCACATTGGCGATGGCGAGTTTGACCTTAGACGCTCCCATCTTCACCGACACTTTGCCAACGGCTTGGCCGTTGCGAATGCGGGTGAACATGTCAGCGATAGGATCAGTCATGCTCATGAGGATTGCTCCGTGAGATTGCACCGATATCCGGCACGTTGAGGATTATTATTACCAGCTAGCCTTGCGCAGGCCGGGGACATCTCCGCGCATCGTCGCTTCGCGCAACTTGTTACGGCCCAAGCCAAACTTTGCATACACACCACGCGGACGGCCCGAAAGCTCGCAGCGATTGCGCACGCGACTCGGACTAGCGTCACGCGGCAACTTCTGAAGCTTTGTCTGAGCTTCCGCACGTTCTTCATAAGAGAGCTTGGAATCCACTGCCTTGCGCTTGTATTCAGCGCGCCTGGCAGCGTATTTCTTAACGGTTTTCGCGCGCTTGATATCGCGATTCACCATTGAAGTCTTGGCCATGTGAGTCTGCTCTCTTGCTTAATTTCGGAAAGGAAAACTGAAGCCTTCGAGCAACGCCTTTGCTTCAGCGTCGGACTTGGCGGTCGTTGTAATCGCGATGTCCATGCCGCGCAGAGCGTCAATGGCATCGAAGTTGATCTCAGGAAAGATGATCTGTTCCTTAATTCCGAAGTTGAAGTTACCGCGGCCATCGAAGGCGCGGCCACTGACACCACGAAAGTCACGAACGCGCGGCAATGCGATCGTGATCAAGCGATCAAGAAACTCGAACATCTGCGCGCGGCGCAAGGTCACTTTGCAGCCGATCGGCCAACCGTCACGAATCTTGAACGTGGCCACTGACACACGAGCCTTGGTCGCGACGGGTTTCTGACCGGAAATCTTGGTCATGTCATCCAGCGCATTCTCAAGAACCTTCTTGTTGGCGGCCGCTTCACCTACACCCATGTTCAAGGTGATCTTGGAGAGCCGCGGAACCTGCATCGGGTTCTTGTAGCCGAATCGCTCGGTGAGCTTCGGCACAACGACTTCTTTATAGTGTTTTTCAAATCGGGTAGTCATTGTCCTGGCCTCAAACGTCAACCACTTCACCGGACTTGCGGAAGACGCGCACTTTACGGCCGCCTTCAAGCGTCTTGTAGCTGACGCGCTCGCCTTTCCCGGAAGCAGAGTTCAACAGCATTACATTGGACTGATGCACAGCAGCTTCACGCTCGACGATTCCGCCAGGCTGATTCGCCTGAGGATTCGGCTTAGTGTGCCGCTTGACCAAGTTCAAGCCCTGCACGAACACGCCCTTTTCGGCGACGCGCAATACTTCACCTGTCTTGCCCTTGTCCTTGCCTGCGTTCAGGATCACCTGATCGCCTTTTCGAATTCGATTCATGATCAGTTCCTTACAGCACTTCTGGCGCCAGCGACACGATCTTCATGAAACGCTCGCTACGCAGTTCGCGCGTGACGGGTCCGAAGATACGGGTGCCAATCGGCTCAAGCTTGGTGTTCAACAGCACTGCCGCATTTCCGTCAAAACGGATCAGCGAGCCATCGGGGCGGCGCACACCTTTGCGCGTGCGAACGACCACCGCGTCGTAGACCTCACCCTTCTTGACCTTGCCACGCGGAATCGCTTCCTTGATCGACACCTTGATGATGTCGCCAATTCCCGCGTAACGGCGCTTGGAGCCGCCCAGTACTTTGATACACATCAGTTCGCGCGCGCCACTATTATCGGCAGCTGCGAGATGGCTTT
>JANMUE010000480.1:0-21964 GCA_031391205.1 Lysobacterales bacterium
GTTGCCGGGCATCGCGGCCTGGTCGGTGCTGCCATCGTGCGTCGCTTGCAGATCGAAGGTGCGACCAATCTGTTGTTGCGTACGCATGCCGAGTTGGACCTCACTCGGCAAGCCGACGTCGAATCGTTCTTCGCGAATGAGCGTCCTGATTACGTCATTCTTGCCGCGGCCAAGGTCGGCGGCATTCTCGCCAACGACAGCATGCCGGCCGAGTTTCTGCGCGAGAATCTGGAGATCCAGACGCATGTGATTCACTCGGCATGGCAGCATGGCGTGCGCAAGCTGTGCTTTCTCGGCTCATCGTGCATCTATCCGAAATTGGCGGCACAACCGTTGCGCGAGGACAGTCTTCTGACCGGTCCACTGGAGCCGACCAACGAGTGGTATGCGATCGCCAAGATCGCCGGCGTCAAAATGTGCCAGGCGTATCGCCGCCAATATGGTTTCGACGCGATCAGCCTGATGCCGACGAATCTGTATGGGCCAGGCGACAATTTCGATCCGCTGACCTCGCACGTGTTGCCGGCACTGATCCGAAAGTTCCACGAAGCGAACCGGCGTGGCGATGCCGAAGTGGTGATCTGGGGCACCGGCAAGCCCTTGCGCGAGTTCCTGCATGTGGATGATCTTGCCGATGCGGTGGTGTTCCTGATGCAGCGCTATTCCGAGGCCGCACCGATCAACGTCGGTGTCGGCCACGACATCAGCATCGGCGATGTGGCGCGGTTGGTGGCCGAGGTGGTCGGATTCGAAGGACGCATCGTCAACGATACGGGCAAGCCCGACGGCACGCCGCGCAAGCTGATGGATGTCGGACGCATCAATGCATTGGGTTGGCATGCGCGTGTTCCGCTGCGACGCGGAATCGAGGAGGTCTACCAGTGGTTTGTTCAGCACGCCGGCTAGTTGCCGTACTCGTAACGCAGCCCGGAAGACATGAGGGCGAGGGTTTCGCTTTCCGGGGGGGATGCCGTGATGTGGCTTGAGACGATCGCGATCGCGGCATTCTGCAGCCTGGTGTTGACCTGGTCGCTGGCGCGCAACGCTGCGCGCTTTGGTATGGTCGATCATCCTGGTGGCCACAAGCATCACCGCGATCCGGTGGCTATGGTCGGCGGGCCCGCGATTGCGCTGGCGATGGGGATCGCGCTCGCGTTTGTTTCGATTGCTTCGTTGCGTACGCAATGGGTTTTGATCATTGCGCTGACGGCCATGCTGCTGGTCGGCCTCGCCGATGACCGCTTCCTGCTCTCGCCACGCGTCCGCCTGGCGGCGCAGTCTGCGGCAGCCTTGTTGATGGCCTGCAGCGGCAATGTGCTGCTGAGCGATTTTGGCGCGCTGCTGGATGGGACGCATTTGCTGCTGTTGGGCTGGGTGGCGATTCCGTTGACGGTGTTCTGCGTCGTCGGCGTGATCAACGCCTGCAACATGAGCGATGGCATGGATGGCGTCGCCGGTGGCATGGTGGCTCTGGCGCTCGCCGGTGCCAGCTTTCTCGCGTTCGGGCATGCCTCGACAGCTCAGCTGCCGATTGTCGGCAGCGCGCTCGGCGGTGTGCTCGGATTTCTGGTACTGAATTTACCTCTGATGCGTTCGGCGCGCGCCTACCTCGGAGATGGTGGCAGCCTGTTCCTGGGAACGCTGCTGGCCTGGGTGCTGGTGTCTTTCAGTCAGGGGCCGGATCGCGCATTCTCGCCGGTCGCCGCGCTATGGCTGTACGCGGTGCCGCTGATCGATACCGTGTCGGTGATGTGGCGGCGCATGGACGAAGGGCGTTCGCCGCTGCAGCCGGACCAACGCCATCTGCATCACATGATGTTGCGCACCGGATTGACGGTACGCCGCGCCTGGATGCTGTTGATGCTGATTGCGGCGGCTGGTGTCGGCGTGGCGATTGCGGCGACGCGTGCCGCCTGGCCCGAGCCGATCATGGCACTGGTTTTTCTGGTGCTGGCATTTGCTTATCACTTCATGATGCGCCACGCCGATCGCAGGGGCAGGTTGCTGGGATGCACGGTCGCCAGCGATGTGGCTTCAGCGGCGCGACGGCACAGCGTTCAGGCCAGGCACTGATGCCGCATCAGGCGACAGCGGATCGCGCACGCCTGCCGTTCTATCTGCTGGTGTGCTGGATTGTATTGCTGCCGTGGCCGCTGGGCGCCAATCGCGACTGGATCTGGCCGTGGTTCTCTTCGGCGCTGTTTGTGATTGCCGCGCTGGCCGTTTGGAAAAGCGACTTGCCGGCGCGTTGGCATATGGCACATCCGGCACTGCGCTGGGCGCTGATCTGCCTGACTATGCTCGCGCTTGTCGATGTTCTGCGGATTCTGTTCGCCAGTCCCGGTGAGGCGACGTTGTGGCGCGTGGCCGATGCTCAGGCCGCCGCGTTGGGTGCATTGCGCAGCACGACGCTGTGCGCTCTGGTGTTCACGCTGATGTTGTTGCTCAGTTCACGGCGGCGGGCGCGCTGGTTGATGGCCAGTGTCTTCGTATGCGGTGTGGTCCAGGCGCTGGTGGCGTTGACCATCACGCTGGGCGGACTGAAGGTGCATTGGCTGGGGCACAATCTGGGCGTGTCGGAATTTGCAACCGGTACCTTCATCAATCGCAATCATTTCGCCGGGATGTTGGAGCTCGCCGGGGCCGCCGGCTTTGGTTTGCTGGCCAGCGGCCTGCATGCGACCGAGCCGGCACGCGACTGGCGGGAATGGCTGCGTCGCGTCGGACACGCGCTGCTGGGCTCGCGCTTCGCCGTGCGGGCTGGCCTTGCGATCCTGGTCGTCGCGCTGGTCATGACGCGTTCGCGCATGGGTAATGCCGGCTTTTTCGCCGGACTGACCATCGCCGGAATCGCGGCCCTGGTCTGGTGGCGTCCTTTACCGCGTATTCTGATCTGGCTTCTGGTGTCGATCGTGGCCGTGGATTTGCTGGTGCTGGGTGCCTGGGTAGGCGTCGACAAACTGGCCGAGCGCGTCGCAGAGACACGTTTGATGGCGACCACGGCCGAACCGCCCACCGTAGGCATCGGATTGGCGCCGGAGGCACCTGAGACCCTGACCACGCCCGTCGAGCCCGACGACGCCGAACGCTGGATCGTGGCCAACGCAGGACTGCGGGTGTGGCGGCAGCAGATGTGGCTGGGTCATGGCCCAGGATCATTCAGTGTGTTGTTTCCGGCGGTGAAGCCGGAGTCGGTGCGCCTTTTTTATCAGCATGCACACAACGATTATGTACAGAGCCTGGTCGAACGCGGGTTGATCGGATTCGGCTTGCAAATGATCGCCTCCCTGGCGCTGCTGTGGGCGGCGCTGCAGGCCCTGCGCCGCCGCCATGACAGCCTGGCGCGCGGCATGGCATTGGCGACGATCGTGGCGGCGACTGCCTTTGGCTTGCATTCCTTCGTGGATTTCAATTTGCAGATCGCTGCGAACCAGTTCTGGTTCCAGTTGTGCCTGATGCTGGGCGCATTGGCGCACGTGCTGCCGGAGCCCAGGCCTATCGAGTCGCATGCGCCGGGCGCTGCATCCGATGCGCATGCATGAGTTGGGAATGGCGTTGCACATCGCCCGCGGGACATGGCGATGGCGTCTGAAGTTTGGGCTGATGGCAGCGTGCGCGGTGTCGGCGGGAGCTTACGGCAAAGAGGTTCGCTGTCCGTATCGACTTTCGGAACAGCCGCCCGCAGGCTTGACCGCAAAAGCCGATACGGCCATCGCCGGTTGGCGCAGTGCATTGAAGACAAAGACCGGCGAACCGGCGATACGGCAGGCGATGGCCGACTACGCGATCAATCTGCTGTTGCTTGCGAATCGTCTCGAAGCCGCGGGTAACGACAGCGCGGCAACGGACCTGCGACGCTACGTACTCAGGCAGTTGCCCGATACCGACTGGCGCATTCAGCATCAGGCGGGTCAAGGCGATCTGGGCGCCAACGAGGCAAGACAGTCCTGGCTACGTACGACCAAGACGCCGGACACTACTGAAATCTGCGCGCTGGCTGCGCGTGGCGCTGCCCTGGGTGGTGCCGAGTCGAGCTATCGGCTGGCGCTGTGTACGGTCGAAGCTGGCTCGGCACTGATCGCCATGAAGGATGCTGCTGCGAAAGGGCACCCGGCGGCGATGGAAATTGTTGGCAGGCTGTGCATTTCGGGAAAGCTCGAGCCGAACTGTTCATTGAACGGGCTATGCCGGTCAGCGCAGGCAGGACGCATTGGCGCGGCTGCGGCAATTGGCTGGAAACTGACCTCCAGCGATCAGCCAGCGTCTTCCAGCGAGGGTGGGGCATGGCTGCAGCGTGCCGCCGAGGCTGGCGAGGCACTTGCGCAGAACAATCTGGGGGAATGGCACGAGCGCCACAACAGCACGGCAGGTGGCCGGCAAATGGCCCTGACCTGGTACCAGCGTTCGGCCCGGCAGGGATTGCCGGCCGCAATGGTGAATGCCGCTCGATTGCTTGCCGGTCAGGGGCCGGAGCGTTGTCGCGAGGCTCAGGAGCTGCTGCTGAAGGCCGAACGCAGCGGCCTGGTCCAGGCCGGCGAATGGCACAAATCGCTGGTCTGTGACCCGTGAATGATCGTGAGAATTCCGTGAGCTTCAGCACTGATTGACAAAAATTCTCTACTAACACTTGAATATTCGAGTGTAAATCGTTGAAACTACCGGATAGTTGCGTTTCCGGGGGGCTTCATGTCCAGTAGTGCCTCGTTCCTGAGGGCGGGTTTGCTTGTGTCGGGGCTGTTGTTACAGACGCCCGCACTGGCAGCCGTCGGGGACGGATTCAGAGTGGGCCCATTGCGCGTGTCCCCCACCGCGGGGCTCACGGTGGCGCACGACAGCAATGTCATCCTCAGCTCCGGCGACGAAGTTGATTCGTTTCTTACGCGTTTTTCACCGGGCATCCGGGTCGAGGCCGGATCAGACTTGAATCGGGTCAGCGCCACTGTGCAGTCGGAGTTCGGGCGCTATCAGGATTCCAGCATCGACAACTATACCGACCACTCGTTGGGTTTGCAGTGGTCGTGGAGTCCGTTGATCCGGCACGGGTTCATTGTCGACGCAGACTGGCGCCGTGGACACGATGCCCGAGGCACGGCGGGTCGCGAGGGCGAGTTGGCGCTGCTGCCGCTGAAGCCGGATGAATACGACGAGCAGTCCCTGCGTGCACGCTACCGATTCGGCGCACCCGGCGCTCGCGGTCGGCTCGAATTCGAAGCGGGCAGCAACGACCTCGAGTATCGCAACAACCGCGAGTTGACCATCTTCCGTGATCGCAATGATCGTCTGTTGGCGGCGGGTTTCTACTGGCGCGTTGCGCCCAAGACTTCGGCCCTGGTGATGGTCGACCAGATCGACGTGGATTACGACGTTTCGACATTGGACAACACCGAGCGGCATTACTACGTGGGTGTCGAACTCGACGCCACCGCGCGTACCAGCGGATCGTTGCTGGTGGGCCGTGCGGAGAAGGACTTTGATGATCCTGGGCGGATGGATTTCGGTGGCTTCAGCTGGCGTGCAGCGGCCAAGTACAAGTTACGCAGCTATTCGTTATTTGAACTCACCACCGGGCGCGATACCGACGAAACCAACGGGTTTGGTGATTTCATCCTGCGCAGGGACGTTACCTTGTCGTGGATCCATCAGTGGTCGACCCGCTTCAACAGCCAGTTCGACATCGGTGTCGCCCGCGACGAGCATCGTCCCAGTCTGCGTACCGACAGCAGCACTTATTACGGTGTTTCAGGCCAATACCAGATTTCACCTGGCCTGACTTTGGGGGCGGGGTACCGCAGCGCGGACCGGGATTCGGATATCTCCCAGCTGAACTACCAAAGAAAACAATTGCTGCTGTCGCTGGAAGCTGCGCTTTAGAAGACTACAGTGTCGGGTAAGCCAGTGGGCGCGAAAGGAAACTGCAGTGAACGTTGTGCCTTCTTTCGGTAATCGGTCAATCCCCTCTACCACTATCGGCATGCAGCGCCGCCACAGTCTCATGGGCGATTGGCGCGCGCTGCTGTCTATGCTGGCGTTGTTGATGCCATTGCTGACCTGGGCGCAGACTGATGCCATAGCGGCGCCGCTGCAGCCGTCGGGCTATTCGCTTGGTCCGGGCGATGAAGTCAGCATCCAGGTATTCGGCGAAGAAGATTTGTCTCAGAAACTCAAGATCGCGTCCAATGGGCGCATGAATTTCCCATTTCTGGGGGAGCTCAATGCGGCCGGACTCACCACTGCCGAGTTGGAAAAAAGTATCGCCGATGGTTTGCGCGGTGACTTTCTGATCGATCCCAAGGTATCCGTGACGATCACCGACTATCGGCCGTTTTTCGTCAATGGTCAGGTCAAGAGCCCGGGCAGTTTTCCGTTCCAGCCGGGACTCACGGTGCGCAAGGCGCTTTCGCTGGCCGGTGGATTGACCGAGCGCGCGTCGGAAAAACGCATCAACGTCATCTCGGAAGGTGACAAGCAGCGCGGTAGCAGCAAGGGCAGGTCGGTGCGCATGGAGGATGTGGTGGCGCCGGGCGATATCATCACTGTCGACGAAAGCTTTTTCTGATTCGGAGCACGGACGCATGAACGCGATGTTACCCATGGAGTCGAAAGAGCAGCAGGGTGGGGACGATGGCCGCGAGTTGCCGAATCTCCAGGACTATCTGCGTATCCTGCTCCGGTTCAAATGGGGCATTGTCGCGCTGATGCTGGCTGGCGGACTGATCGCGATACTGCGCGCGCACTCGGAGACACCCATCTACCAGTCGTCGGCCTTGATGCTGATCGAGCGCCAGGCGGCGCGCTTCGTTTCAATCGAAGAGGTCTACCGCGCCAACCAGGGTTACGATTTTGGCGAGTACTACCAGACTCAGTACGAAATCCTCAGATCTCGCCCTTTGGCCGAGCGCGTGGTCGATCGGCTGGGCACGCCGGCCTTTGCTCCGCGTGCCAAAGCCGATACCGGTTTCAGCTGGCGTAAGTTGATTCCGGGGCAGTCGGAGGTACTGTCACCTGCCGCAGCGCCGGCCGATGTCGACCGCGGATTTGCGGTCGCCACCGTGCAGGGAAATCTAACGATTGTGCCGGTACGCAACAGCCAACTGGTGCGTATCCAGATACGCAATGCCGATCCCGAGTTTGCCGCGACGCTGGCCAACGCGCATGCACAGGCCTATATCGAAGAGTCGCTGGAAGGTCGCGTACAGATGACGCAAACCGCATCCAACTGGCTGAACGAGCGCACCGCCGGTTTACGTGAAAAGCTGGAACAGTCCGAGCGTGCGTTGCAAGAGTTCCGCGACCGCGAACGTCTGATCGATGTCGGCGGCGTCGAGGGCATGGCGGCAAGCGAATTGAGTCTGGCCAGCGAGCGGCTGGCCGATGCCAGGCGCGAGCGCGCCGATAAGGAAGCCGCCTTTCGTCAGATCGAGGATGCGCGTCGCCGCGGCGCGCTCGACCAGCTTCCGGCGTTACTCGCCTCGCCGTTGGTGTCGGAACTGAAACAGACGGTCGTCAATGCCGAGCGCGCGTTGGGCGAGATGGCAGGACGCTACGGCCCCAAGCATCCGCGCCGGGCTGAGGCCGAGACGACACTGGCTGCAGCGCGGACCGCGCTCAAGCAGCAGCTCGAACTGGTGGCGTCGGGAATCGAGCGTGATTTTGATGCGGCGCGCCTGCGCGAAAATCAGCTCAGCGGAGAGATGGGCAGCGCCAAGGGCGAAGTGCGTGCACTCAATCGCAAGCAGTATGAGCTTCAGGCGCTGCAGCGTGATGTCGACAGCAATCGTCAACTCTACGAGGTGTTTCAGAATCGGTTCAAGGAAACGGCAGCCTCTGGCGGCGTGCAGAGTGCCAACGCGCGACTGATCGAATCGGCGATGCCGAACCTGGCGCCGGTGTATCCGAACAAGCAGCGTTCCGCCATGGTTGGATTGCTCATCGGCCTCGCGCTCGGCATTGCACTGGCGCTGGTGCTCGATCATCTCGACAACACGCTCAAGGGCGCCGACGATGTCGAACGGCGGCTGGGATTGCCGGTGCTCGGGTTGGTGCCGCGACTGGACGAAAGTTCCGAAGCCTCGGAAGCCCCAATCCGCTACTTTGCGTCGCACCCGCACTCGTCGTTTGCCGAAGCTGTGCGTACCATCCGGACGGGTGTATTGCTTTCGGCCGTGGACCAGGAGCACAAGCGCCTATTGATCACTTCGTCGGTGCCCGGCGAGGGCAAGACCACGCTGTCGATGAACCTGGCGTTCTCGCTCGGACAGATGAAAAAAGTGTTGCTCATCGACGCCGATATGCGGCGGCCGGCGCTGCATCGCGGTCTGCCGGACGAACGCCAGAGCCCCGGATTGAGCGAGTACATCACCGGAGAAGCAAAGGTTTCCGATTGCCTGCGTCAGCTGCCGAATTCCCAGGTTTTCGTGATGCCGGCAGGGATTTCGCCGCCGAATCCACTGGAAATCCTCAGCTCGCGCAAGTTCGCCGACGCGCTGGACACGCTGGGCAATGCTTTCGACCACGTCCTGATCGACTGCGCGCCGGCATGCGCAGTCAGCGATGCGCTGGTCCTGTCCAAGCTGGTGCACGGTGTCATTTACGTGGTGCGAAGCGACTCCACGCAATGGCAGGTAGCGCGCACCGGCGTGAAGCGCCTGGCTCGTATCGGTGCGCCGATCATCGGCGCGGTGGTCAATCAGGTCGTCCCGCGCAAGGGGGGATACGGCTATGGCAAGTACTACTATCACGGCGACGGCTATTACTCGGACTACGGCTACGCCAAACGCAAGAAAAAATGATGGTCGCGCCCGTGCCAATGGGCGCATGATCGACCTGCATTGCCATCTGCTGCCAGAGTTCGAAGGCGGGCCGCCGAACCTGGAAGGCGCGGTTCAGATGGCCTTGAGTGCCGGCACGCGTGGCGTACAAACGCTGGTGGCGACTCCGCGCTTTTCCGACAGCGACTATCGTACGCAAATACTGCGCGCCGCTGAGCTCGGCACGAGTCTCGTCAACCTCTTGCGCGCACGCGGATCGCTGATCGATATCCAGATCGCTGGCATCTGCCGCGTGGGTCAGCGGCTGGCGCGCGCCATTGTGATGAATCATGTGCCGGTCGTTGGTCATGTCGACGACAATCGCGTGATTCTGGTCGATCTGCCGGATCGTATTCCCAAGAACATCACCAGCGTGATCGAATGGATGCGCATGCAAAAGATACTGCCATTGCTGACATGTGCTGAATCGCATCGCGAGGTACTCAAGGAGTTGCGTGCGCTCAAGTCGATACATGATGCCGGAGTGTTGATCGAGATCAATGCCGCCTCGCTTGCTGGCCGCAACGGGCCCTATGCCCAGCGCCGTGCGCGTGAGTTACTGGAACTCGGCTGGGGTTGCGCATTGACCAGCAATGCGCGCGGCGACGAGGACCCGGGGGCACTGCTGGAAGTCGGGCGCGAGGCCGCGGCTGCCATCATCGGCGAATCGGGTGCCTGGGATCTTGTGTGGAGGCTGCCGGCGCGTATCGCCGCACCGCACTTGCTGGGCAAGGACCGGAAGTGACGACAAGGCGCCGACGATCGGTGCCGATCCCCGGCTACCGGTGGTTGTTCGTTGGCGCGTTGCTGCTGATGGCGATCGTCGCTGCGCGCATGGCGGCCATTGAACTTGGAGCGCTTCGATTCGAACGCGCGGTGCTGATCGCGGAATCGGCAGCGAGGCAAGGTCGGCAACTCGACGTCAGGGCTGCCGATCGCCTGCTTGATTCGACCGGTACGCCGCGCAGCGCGTTGCAGCACGAACTTCGCGCGCGCGTGCATTTGTTGTTGGCGCAGCAGATACGCAAACCGACCGATCGCCGCGCCGCGTTGCGCGCTGCGCGCGAGCACCTGCGCGCTGCTGCCGCATTGCGCCCCTCATGGTCGTACGTATGGGCCGAGCTGGCCGAAGTCAAAGCACGCGAGGGTAGTTTTGATGCCGAGTTCATGACGGCTTTTCGACGCGCGCTGGCGCTCGGGCCGCACGAGCCGCGGGTGCTGCGCCAGCTTATCGGCATCGTGCTGCGCTATCCGGACCGGGTCGCCGATGCTCTGGCCGACGAAACATCGGTGATCCTGCCGCGACTGGCGCGCTACGACGCGTCCCACCTGTTTTTGCTGGCGAGCCGCTATCATCGCGCCGGCTGGTTGTGCGCAAGCCGGTTTCTGGATGCGGACACCCGGCTGATTTGCGCACAACGCGGCTTCGAAATTGATTCAGGCACTACAACACCATGACCTCACAGACCCATGAGCTGATCGAACGTCTTGACGATCTTGAATCCAAGTTCGCGTTTCAGGACGAGATGATCGGCGTGCTCAACCCTCAGGTCGCGCACCAGGAAAAGCGCCTCGCCAGCGTGGAAGAGGAATTGCGTGCATTGCGCAAGGAACTTGCCATGCTGCGCACTGCTCTGAGTCACGATGCCGCCTCCGAGGCACCACCCCCGCATTTCTGATCAATCCAATGACCGACAGTCTCCGCGACCAGCTCATGAAGCTGGGATTCAAGAAACCCGAGCCGCCGGCGCGTCCGGCAGCACCACCGCAGCGTCATGCTGGCAAGCCCGCAGTCGCACAGGCAAATCAGCGTAATGGCGGTGCCAAACCAGCTGCTGCGCCGGCCAACGCACGACCCGGTCAGCAACAGCAGCGACCGCAGCAGGACCGGCCACAGCAGGACAGCCGCCGATCGCAGGCCCCCAGGCCGGACAGCCCCAAGCCTCAGCGCAGCCAGGAAGAGATCGATCTCGCGCGCGCCTATGCGATGCGCGATCGTCTTGAACGTGAGGAACGCGAGCGCATCAAGCGCGAGACCGAGGCCAAGGCGCGCGAACGCCGCGAAAAACGCGCGCAGCTGCGCACCCTGCTTGAGGGCAAGAGCCAGAATGATGCGGAGGCCGATCTGTTGCGGCATTTCCCGCAGGGCGGCAAGATCAAACGTGTGCATGTCAATGCCGAGCAGTTGCCGCGCTTGAACGCGGGTGAGCTGGGTGTGGTGCAGATGGAAGGTCGCTACTACCTCGTTGATCGCGACACGGCGCTGGCAGTGCGTACCGTTGTGCCCGAAGCCCTGGTGCTGTTGCCTGAACCGGGCGATGCCGGCGATGACGACTGGACCCAGGTGGCTGCAGCCGAGTCTGCCGCGAGTTGAAATCGCCACCTTCTTCGCGTTTCGGTGTTGCGCGTGTACTTTCCAAGCGTGGTTTGGCATCTCGCACCGAAGCGGCCGGTTGGGTGCGCGAGGGCCGCGTCCGCGTCGATGGACGATGCACCTTCGATCCGGAATTTCCGACGCGTATGGATGCCGACATTCAAGTGGATGGCGTCCGCGCGCAAACCGCTGACCGGATCTATCTCGCGCTGAACAAACCACGTGGCCTGGTCACCACGGCGCGCGATGAAAAGCAGCGTGCCACCATCTACGACTGCCTGCGCGATCTGCAGCTGCCCTGGATCGCACCGGTGGGCAGGCTGGATCAGGCCTGCGAAGGGCTGCTGTTGCTGAGCAACGATTCGCAATGGGCGGCAGGCATCACCGCACCGGAATCGAGGCTCTGCAAAACTTATCATGTGCAAATCGATCGCCCGCCATCGACGAGTGATCTGCAAGCGTTGGTTACAGGGGTTGAGGTCGAGGCCGGACAGCCGAAGTGGTGTGCCGTATCGGCAAACCTGTTGCGTAGCGGTGGCAAGACGGCGTGGCTGGAAGTGGCGCTGGACGAAGGCCGCAATCGCCAGATTCGGCGCATGCTGATGGCGCTCGACCTTCGCGTATTGAGGCTGCTTCGGGTCGCCATCGGTCCGGTGCTGCTGGGAAACCTGGCGAAAGGCGCGACGCGGACACTGAGCGCCGACGAAATCGCCGCGCTCCGTGTCACCCATCCTGATGAACGCTGAAACCCTGGCATTCCCGTGACAGCGTTCGCAATTGCCGAATTCGGCGTTATCTGACTACGCCGGGCCGATCGTTTCGTATTAGCATCTCCGGTCCTGCAGCGCGCGGCAGCAGCGGCTCCGGCCGCTCGCGAGCATGCGCAATCCTGATACCCCGTACCGAAAAAAGGAGTTTCCATGCTTTCCAAACGCTTGCTACTTGCCACGGTGATTTCCGCTGGTTTCGGTGCTACCGGTTGTTCTAAAGATGCCCCGGATCACCCGTTGGCCTATGTTCCAGCCGGCACGCCTTATCTGCTTGCCAATACCGAGCCGGTTCCTGAGGCGGCTATCGACATGTGGTTGAAGAACGCCGAACAGATCATGCCGATGTACGACAAGATGTTCGATTCGATGGCCACTCAGATGGAAAGCGAAAAAGGTGCTGGCGAGATGGGTGTCAAACTCATCAAGGCGATGCGTGATGAGTTCAAGGGCAAGGTCAACAAGGCTGGACTGGAAAGCCTGGGTTTGAGCATGCAGTCGCGCTCAGCGTTCTATGGCGTCGGCCTGGTTCCGGTCATGCGTCTCGAGCTGGGCAATCCGGATGCGTTCAAGGCCCTGGTTGGCCGCATGGAAAGCAAGATCGGGCAGAAACTCGGCGTTGGAAAGGTCGGCGACCAGGAGTATTGGATTGCTGGTTCAGCCGAAGAGAAGGTGCAAATCATCATTGCCCTGCAGGGTAAGCAACTGGTGATGACATTCGCACCCAAGACGACGGATGAGGCAGTGCTCAAGCAGTTGCTCGGTCTGGAGCTGCCCAAGGAATCGGTGCTGGACGCAAAAACGCTGACGGCGTTCAACGAAAAGAGTGGCTACCTGCCTTACGGCAGCGGCTACATCGATACCGGCAAGATGTTGACCGCGGTGTTTGGTCAGCGCACCGCTACGGAGAACGCATTTCTGGATGCCATCGGCGAGAGCAATCCGGTCGCAGCTGTCTCCGATGCCTGCAAGGCGGAATACCAGGCCATTGCTGTCCAGGTGCCGCGCCTGTCGTTCGGCTACACCGAACTCGACGCCAAGCACATGAATATCCGCTATGCCCTGGAGACCTCGCCAGCTGTAGGTGCCGAGTTGTCCAAGCTTGCCGTGGCGGTGCCCGGCCTGGATGCGCAGGGTGAAGGTCTGTTCGACTTTGGCTTCGGGCTGGATCTGAATGCATTGGTTTCCTTTGTCAATGCCAAGTCCGGTGCCGTCGCTGCGGCGCCGTTTCAATGCGAATCGTTGCAGTCTCTGAACGATAACTTCGCCAAAGCGCGTGAAGGCGTGAGCAATCCCGGCATCTTCATGGCTGCAGCGGCGTTCAAGGGCATCAATGCCTCGCTGAGCAAGTTTGAAATGGCCGAAGGCCAGCCGCCGGCAATCGAGGGCAAGATCGCGATCGCTTCCGACAATCCGCAGTCGCTGTTGTCGATGGCGGGTAGTTTTGCCCCGCAATTTGCGTCGTTGAACCTGCAGCCGAATCAGGCACCGGTCGCCCTGCCGGTCGATGCACTGCCGCCGGGCACGCCGCCGGCCTATGTCGCGATGAGCGACAAGGCCCTGGGGCTGGCCATTGGTGAATCGCAGCAAGGTTCTCTGCAGGCCTTCCTGACCGCCGAAAACAAGGGCCCTTCGCCATTGCTGCACTACGGTCTGAACGGTGCCGGCATGGCGACATTCTTCGACATGATCATCAAGCAGTCTGAGGCGCAGCTTGCTTCGGCAGAAGCGACGCAGGAGATCGCCGGCGACGTGGAGACGATTGACGAGACGTCGACCGACGAGACGGCGGCTGATGAAGCGTCAGGTGAGATCTCAGCGGACGAAGGCAGTGAAGACTCGGCCAAGAACCTCGCTGAGTTGCGTGCTTCGGTGGAGTCGATGAAGGCGATGCGGGAAATCTATACCCAATTCATCGCGCGCGCCGATTTCACCGTCTATGCCACCGACCGTGGCATCGAGATGGGCTACGAGATCGAGATGAAGTAATTGGCTTTGCACTTCGCGCCCGCGTGAAGTGCTGAGGGCGTACGCAGACAGGCCACCCGTTTACGGCGTGGCCTGTTTTGTTTGGGGCGTTTGCTGTGTAGGAGCGGCGGTCTTCTTTCGGCATCCGTGCCTACGACGTCACTTGTACATCCGTGTACGGCGTGAGCCGCGTTTGTTGACGTTGCTGCATCTTCGTTAATCGCGGCTCACGCCGCTCCCACACTCAAAAACTTGAACATTCGAGCGATTTCAGGCATGACTTGGAATCCACCGATCTAAGACAGGACCGTTCGTGAATCACTCCCAGCGTTTTGTTGCGCACAAGTTCGGTGGCTCCAGCATGCGCGATGCCGAGCGCATCCGCGGTGTCGCCGACATCCTGTTGGCGCGAAGCGGCGAGCGGCAAATTGTCGTGGTATCGGCCATGCAGGGTATGACCGATGCCTTGATTGGCCTGGTGCAGAAAGCTGCTGCCCGCGATCCGAGCTGGCGGGAAACGCATGAGCAGCTGCGGCAGCGGCATCTGGACACGGCGGGCGACCTGTTGGGTACGCAGCCCGAAACCGTGTGCGAGTGGCTGGTTCGCGAATTTTCCGATCTCGCTGATGTGCTGCACGCGCTGGCCTTGATGGGCACCTCGTCGCGCGAAGCGATGGACCTGGTGCAGGGTTTGGGCGAGGTATGGTCGTCGCGATTGTTGTCGGCGCATCTGCAATCGCGCAACCAGGCCGGCGACTGGCTGGATGCCCGCGACGTGCTGACCGTGCGCAGCGAAGAGCTCGGCGTCATGGTGGACTGGGTGCGCTCGCAGTCGGCTTTCGATGCGCGCCTCGCGGCACAGCCGACACAGCGCCTGATTGTTACCGGCTTCGTCGCCCGCGATCCGCAGCAGCGTGCCACCACACTGGGCCGCAACGGTAGCGATTATTCCGGCGCCATCTTCGGCGCGCTGGCCGGTGCCAGCGAAATTCATATCTGGACCGATGTCGATGGCGTGCTTAGCGCCGATCCGCGTCTGGTGCCCGAAGCCGTGCTGGTGTCCGAGCTGAGTTATCACGAGGCCTGCGAGCTGGCGTATTTCGGCGCCAAGGTGATTCATCCGCAGACCATGGCCCCGGCCATCGAGCGCGGTATTCCTATCTTCATCCGCAACACGTTCAAGCCCGAACTCAGTGGTTCCCGCATCGGGCCGGAGTTGTCGCTGGAACCGCCGGTCAAGGGCGTCAGTGCCGCCGATGGCATGGCGTTGATCAATGTCGAAGGTGCAGGGATGATCGGGGTACCGGGCACCGCCGAGCGCCTCTTCGGTGCGCTGCGCCAGAACGGCATCTCGGTGGTGATGATTTCGCAGGGCTCGTCCGAGCATTCGATCTGTTGTGTAGTACGCGAAGTCGACGCCGAGCGGGCATCACATGCGCTCAACGATATATTCGCGCGCGAGCTCGACCGTGGCGCGATTCAGGCGATCGCTGTGCAGACCGGTATCAGCGTATTGGCCGTGGTCGGTGATGGCATGGCGGGTATTCCCGGAATCGCAGCGCGCCTGTTCGATCATCTCGGTCGCGGCCATGTCAATGTGCGCGCGATTGCCCAGGGCGCCTCTGAACGCAATATCTCGGTAGCCATCGATACCCGCGATGCTGCCAAGGCGCTGCGCGTCGTGCATGCCGGCTTCTATCTGTCAGCGCAGACGATCTCGATCGGCGTGATCGGCCCCGGCAATGTCGGCGGCGCGTTGATCGAGCAGCTCGCTGCCGTGCAGGACAAACTGCGCCGGGAGGTTGGTCTGGATCTGCGCGTGCGCGCCATCGCCGGCAGCCGCAAGTGGCTGCGTGACGAGCGCGGGATCGATTTGAGCAAATGGAAGCAGTCGTACACAGAGTTGGCCACCGGCGATCCGGTCGATCTGGATGCCTTCGCCGCGCACGTGCATGCCGATCATCTGCCGCATGCGCTGATCGTCGATTGCAGCGCATCCAACAGCGTTGCCGAGCGCTATCCGGAATGGCTGGCCAAGGGCATACACATCATCACCCCGAACAAGAATGCCGGCAGCGGTCCGTTGTCGCGCTACCGTGCCATCCAGGCAGCGACCCGCGCCAGTGCCGCGCGCTTTCGCTACGAGGCCTCGGTGGGCGCGGGTCTGCCGGTGATTTCGACGCTACGCGACCTGATCGATACCGGTGACGAGATTCATTCCGTCGAAGGCATGTTTTCGGGTACGTTGGCGTTTCTGTTCAATCGTTTCGACGGCAGCCAGCCATTCTCCGAGCTGGTGCGCGAGGCGCGCCGCCTGGGCTATACCGAGCCCGATCCACGCGATGATCTGGATGGCCGCGATGTCGCGCGCAAGCTGGTGATCCTGGCACGCGAGCAGGGGCTGCCGATCGATCTGAAGGATGTCGAGGTGCGCAGCCTGGTACCGGAGGCGATCGGCGGCGGCGATGCAGAAGCCTTCATGGCAAAAGTGTCGGCGATGGATGCGCCGATGCAGGCGTTGCTGGACGGTGCACGCGCCGAGAACAAGGTGCTGCGCTTCGTGGCGCGGTTGTCGGGTGACGGCAAGGCCAGCGTCGGGCTGGTTGCATTGCCGCGTGACCACGCCTTCGCCAATGCGCGACTGACCGACAACGTGGTGCAGTTCAGCACGCGTCGCTATTCCAGTAATCCACTGGTGGTGCAGGGACCGGGCGCCGGACCCGAGGTTACCGCGGCCGGCGTCTTTGCCGACCTGCTGCGCGTATCCGCGCATCTTGGGGCCAAGGTGTGAGCCAGCTGCGTGAGGCGTTGGCGTTTGCACCTGCGAGCGTCGGCAATGTCGCGGTCGGTTTCGATCTGCTCGGTCATGCCCTGGTCGGGGCCGGTGATCGCGTGCTGGCCAGGCGTGTCGCCCAGGCGGGTGTCAGTGTGCACGCGATCACCGGTAGCCCGATGCCGCTGCCGCTGGAAGTCGATCGCAATACCGCGGCGCGCGCGGTGCAGGCGATGCTCAGCGCGCATGCACCGAACCTCGGCATCGAGCTTGAAATCGAGAAGGGTATTCCGCTGGGTTCGGGCATGGGCGGGTCGGCGGCGTCTGCGGTGGCGGGTCTGGTCGCTGCCAATGCGCTGCTGGAAGCGCCTCTGGCATTCGAGCAGCTTTACGAATACGCATTGGAAGGCGAGTTCGCGGCCAGCGGCGGTCGTCATGGCGACAATGTGGCGCCCAGTCTTTTGGGTGGCCTGGTTCTGGCGACACACGCTGGTTGCATACGCCTGACCGTGCCCGAAGGGCTGACCTGCCTGCTGGTGCACCCGGATCTGGTGGTCGAAACCCGTGTCGCGCGTGCGCGACTGTGCGAGCCTTACGCGCTTGCCGATTTCGTGCAGCAGAGCGAGGCGCTGGCGTTGTTCCTCTGCGGACTGCAGCGCGGTGATATGCGCCTGCTGCGTGCCGGACTCAAGGACGTGCTGGTGGAACCCCGGCGTGCCGATCTGATTCCGGGATTTGCCGCGGTGAAGTCGGCAATGCTGGATCATGGTGCGCTCGGCGCCAGCATTTCCGGCGCCGGTCCCAGTGTGTTTTCATGGTTCGAATCCGCTGCGGATGCCGAACGGGCGATGCCCGACGCGGTCGCGGCGTTTGCACAGGCCGGTCTGTCGGCAAAGGGCATGCTGTCGCCGGTGGCGGCACCAGGAGCGAGGGTGGAACGATGCAGTGTCTGAGTACCCGCGGCAATGACCGCGCACCCATAGGCGAAGCTCTGCAACGTGGCCTGGCGCGCGATGGCGGCCTCTACATTCCGGAATGCCTGCCGCATTTCGAATTGCGCGATTTCGACGGCGCCGAATCCCTGCCAGCCGTCGCGACACGCCTGCTGCGTCCCTTCTTCGAAGATTCGCCTCTGGCCGATGCCACCGGTTCAATCTGCTTCGAAGCCTTCGATTTTCCGGTGCCGATGGTGGCGTTGCCGGAAGCGTCCAGCCACGTGCTGGAACTCTTTCATGGGCCGACCGCCGCGTTCAAAGACATCGGTGCGCGTTTCCTGGCCGGATGCCTGGGGCGGCTGCGCGATCCGTTTGCGCCGGATGTCACCGTGCTCGCGGCGACATCGGGAGACACAGGGAGCGCAGTTGCGGCAGCCTTTCATCAGCGCCCGGGTTTCCGTGCCGCGATCCTGTTTCCCGATGGGCGCGTGTCGCCGCGCCAGGCCCACCTGCTGAGTTGCTTTGGCGACAACATTGCCAGTTACGCGGTGCACGGCAGCTTCGATGATTGCCAGGCAATGGTGAAGGCGGCTTTTGCCGACGCAGAACTGCAGGCAGAGCGGCCGCTCACGTCGGCCAACAGCATCAGCCTGGGCCGCCTGTTGCCGCAGGCTGCTTACTACGCGTACTGCGCACTCGGCCATTGGCGCGAGCGTGGCGAGTTGCTCAACTTCGTCATTCCCACCGGCAACCTCGGCAATGGGCTGGCTGCGATCTATGCGCGCAGCATGGGCCTGCCGATTGGCGAGATCGTGCTCGGCACCAATGCCAATCGCGTGCTGCCGGATTTCCTCGCCAGCGGCGAATATCGACCGGCGCCCAGTATCGCCACGATTGCCAACGCCATGGACGTCGGTGCACCCAGCAATCTGGAACGGCTGCGCGCGCTGTTTTCCACCCATACCGACCTCACTGCCCAGGTCACCGCTCATTCCGTCGACGACACACGTATCCGTGCCCGCATCGTGCGTTTCCATCACGAGCACGGTAGGGTGATCTGCCCGCATACCGCCATCGCCGCCGAATTGCTGGCCGAAATCCGCAGCCGCGGTGACAGCCGCCCCTGGTGCATCGTCGCGACAGCGCACCCCGCCAAGTTCGAATCCGTGGTCGAACCCCTGATCGGCACCCAGGTCGAAATCCCCCCCAGCATGCGCTACTGGCTGGCCCGACCCGCCCAGGCGGCCATGCTAGAGGCCACCAGCACCGCACTGCGACACAACTTGTTGCACCCACATTAAGCGTCAGGACATCACGGTTATCCTGCAATTGTCCTGATCCCGACGTTTGGAGGGCATCGGATAAGGCTGAAGATGTGCGTTTGCCTTGGCTATGATTTGAGTGAATCCGTACGGTTGCAGGCTCTGCGCCGTTACTCCCTCCCCGATGTCCGGGGAGGGCTCGTGAGGGGTTAGGAGACACTTAGAACTTTCAAGCGGTCAGGGCAGAGCCCCCCGACCGCTTGAAAGTTAAGCGCGGATTCAAGCCCTGGGGTGCAGTCTGCATGCAACTGTCCTGAGCCGGTATTACGGTTTATCATCCTGCCATGCGTAAGCTCCTCATCATCCTGACGATTCTCGGCGGCCTCCTGGCCGCTGCAGGTGTTTCGTCGCAGGATCGTCGAGAACCGGAAGCGCGCGACCTGCGCGAAGCGCGCGAACCGGTGCCGCGAATGGGTGTGCCGTTGCGCGGCGAGTCCATCCATGGCGATTCGATGCGGGCAGCGCCGCCGGTGATTTACCGGGCCCGTCCCGGCCACTTGATGGAGGACCCGTCCTTGCGCACGCGTCAGATGGAGGAGCGGCAGCTTCAGCAGTTGCAGCGCCAGTTGCCGCAGAACGATGCGCGCGATCCGCGGACTTTCAGCTATCGCACGCGGCCATCGCCGGGCGAGATGGCGCAAATCAATGTGCCACGTGATATGCAACGCGCGATCGAAAAGGCGCAGTCCGAGCACGGCGGCAAGGTGCTGAGCGCCGATCGCATTCGCTACCGTGGGCAGGATACTTACCGTGTCAAGCTGCTAACGCCCGGTGGGCGCGTTCGTGTTGTGCAATTGTCCGAACAGGCAGCACCTGATGCTGAGGCAAACGAAGACCAAAGGAAGGGAGATTAATCGATGCGCATATTGCTGGTAGAAGACGAGGCCCCGCTGCGCGAAACTCTGGCAGCCCGGCTGAAGCGCGAAGGCTATGCGGTGGATGTCGCGGCAGATGGAGAGGAAGGGCTGTTTCAGGGCAAGGAAGTGCCTTTTGACGTCGCCATCATCGATCTGGGCCTGCCTAATATGAGCGGAATGGAGCTGATCCAGAAGCTGCGCGCGCATGGCGCCAAGTATCCGATGCTGGTGCTGACTGCGCGTTCCAGCTGGCAGGACAAGGTGGAAGGGCTCAAGTCCGGCGCCGACGATTATCTGGTCAAGCCCTTTCATGTCGAAGAGCTGCTTGCGCGCCTCAATGCGCTGATGCGCAGAGCCAGTGGCTGGACCCGGCCGCAGCTGGAATGCGGCCCGATCGTTCTGGACACCACGGCGCAGACCATTGCAGTGAACGGTGCGCCCGTCGAGCTGACCACTTACGAATACAAGGTGCTCGAATATCTGATGATCCATGCCGGCGAGCTGGTGTCCAAGGCCGACCTGACCGAACATATCTATCAGCAGGACTTCGATCGCGATTCAAATGTGCTCGAGGTCTTTATCGGCAGGCTGCGCCGCAAGCTCGATCCCGACGGCAACCTCAAGCCGATCGAGACCGTACGTGGCCGCGGTTATCGCTTCGCCATTCCGCGTAGCGTTTAGGGATCATTTGCAGGTGCGGTCCCGTCTCCGGGATCGTCCGGCCTGCGATGCCTGCTGATGGACAAACGTCGCCCGATATCGTTGCAGACGCGTCTGCTCTGGGCGGCGAGCCTGGCTCTGGCAGCGTTCCTCGGTGCCACCGGGTATTCGCTGGAACAGGCCTACCGGCTCAGCGCCGTACAGGCGATGCGCGACCGCCTGGAGAGCTACGTGTTTTCGTATCTGTCCGGCACCGATGTCGGCAAGGATGGAGAGCTGATCCTTCCTGAGTTTCCACCCGATCCGCGCTTCGAGCGCCCGCAGTCAGGGCTCTATGCGGGGATCATTGGCGACAATACCGAATGGCAATCCGCTTCGGCGTTGGGGCGAGCCTTGCCGTTTGCACAGAAACTCGAGTCGGGACGCACTTATTGGACGGGCAAACCCGAGCCCACCAATGTAGGCGGCGTATATCGCTATTCTCAAGGCGTGACCTGGGAAGTGCCCAACGGCAAGGAAGTGCAGCTCACCTTTCATGTCGCGGAGAACGAGGCCTCGTTCAATCGTCAGGTGCGCGTCTTTCGCCGCACCTTGCTGACGCAACTGGGTGTGGCGGCGATTTTGCTGTTTCTGGTGCAGTTGTTGATGCTGCGCTGGAGCCTGCGTCCGCTGCGTGCGGTGGCACAGGATCTGGAGCGCGTCGAGCAGGGCGAGCGCGAGCGTCTGCCCGACCGCTATCCGCGCGAACTGAGCCCGCTGACGATCAGCATCAATGACGTCATCGACAGCGAGCGGCTGCAACTCGCGCGCTATCGAAACACTCTGGGCGATCTCGCGCATAGCCTGAAAACCCCGCTCGCAGTGATGCGCAATGAGCTTGAGTCCGGAACCGATGACCAGGCCTCCAAGTCGGTGATTGCCGATCAGGTGCGGCGCATGGACGACATCGTCGCCTATCAATTGGCGCGGGCTGCGGCTTCGGGTCATGCGACGTTCTCGGCGCCGATTCCGATCGAACAGCATGCCGAGTCCATCGTGCTGGGACTGGAGAAGGTGTACGCCGATCGCGGCGTATTCTGCGAGTTCGACATCGATCCCGTGGCGCGCTTCTATGGCGAGAAAGGCGACCTGTTGGAGCTTCTGGGCAATCTGCTGGAAAACGCGTTCAAGTGGGCGCGCTCGCGCGTCGTCCTGACGGTTCAGACCAGCCTGCAACCGGGGCGCAGGCCATTGCTCAGCATCAGTGTGGAAGACGACGGACCCGGTATCCCGGACGACAAGGTCGGGTTGTTGCTGCAGCGTGGTGTTCGCGGTGACGAGCGGGTCCAGGGGCACGGCATCGGCATGTCGATAGTGCAAGACATCATCAAGAGCTATCGCGGCGAACTTGAGGTGACGCGTTCCGAATCTCTGGGTGGGGCGCGTTTCGATATCCGTTTTTGAATCGCAGCATGTAGGAGCGGCGTGAGCCGCGAAGCTCTTGCTCTACTATCAAGAGCAG
>JANMUE010000495.1:0-6083 GCA_031391205.1 Lysobacterales bacterium
CCGAGCCGCGTCCCGACTTCCCGCCGTTGCGCTCACCACCGAGATAGGCGTCGTCAATCTGCACAAAACCCCCGAGTTTTCGGGACTCCTCGCGCTCTGTCATCGCCTGCATCACTTTATGCTTTATCCGCCATGCAGCACCGTAGGAAATAGGGGTCAGTGTAGTATTTTGATGACTCTGGTCGGCGAGATAGTTCACTGACCTCTATTTTTTTTCTAGTCGTGCCTGCTGCGCTACTATACAAAAAGAAAAACAGGGGTCAGTGAACTATTTCATTCACGGGCATCATCGAAATACTACACTGACCCCTGTTTTCCCTACACTGACCCCTGTTTTCCTCAAAACCGACGCCAAAGCGGTGCGATTTGAGGTCGCGGAAGAAAAACAGCAAAAACAGGGGTCAGAGACCTATTTCCGCCATTGTTCTCCTGTACGAAATGGTTCATTGACCCGGTTTTCGCTGACACCTGTTTTCTGGAAAAATAGGTGTCCCGGTCTTTTGATCGATTCCAATCGTCGACCCCGTCGATTGGCTACAGGAGCATCGTTCGACGTTGCCAGTTGATGGAAACACCAATCTTCTTTGCGAAACCCCCGTTCCACTCCGGCTCAAGACCGTGCGCTCGAAGACAGTCGCAGACCTCGCTGGCAACGCTCAGGGCCTTCAACTCATAGTCCTGCTGGGCAACAATTGAGTTGTCTGGCGCGTACCACCCATAGCCGAGATAGACGTTCAAAGTCGTGTCTTTGCTCAGCATTCCAGCCATGTTCTGGTCGATGAAGAAGGCGTACCCACGAACACGAACTCGAAAACCAGGGTGTCGTTCTTCGATCGCTGCAATGCGATCTGGAAGCTCGGATCCTGTGCAGGTGTCGCAGCAAGGTGACAGCTGCCACAGGAGAATCCCGCGGTCGCGCAAATCCGCTTCGACGAGATCGAGACGATCACAATCCGTTTTGCTGGGCCAACTTGTCTGCTCGGCCTCATTTTCGGCTGCGGCCCTTTCGAGTTCATCGGTCGCGTACTGGATGAAGTGGTCCCATTCGTCCTCAGGAGCCTCATCTTCGACATGGATTTCCCGGCACGCCACAATGATGTCGTCGCGGCCGGACTGCATTAGACGGACTTCGCCCCTGACATGATTGCGAAGCGTCTCCCTTAGTTCAACTCGAGATGTGTCGCCCCAATCGGAGTCGTCGCTCATAGTTTAAATTTCTCGTGGCTCGTTTGGTCCAGCACTGCTTTGAGCGGCTCTAGACGGTCTGGATAGTACCAAAGGACAAAGCCAGCAAAGCCCGGACACCCATGATTCCAAAACCAGGACACCAATGATTCCGAAATCTCCTAGGCAAAAGAATTGGACACCCACTTTTCTCTGCACCGAGAGCGATCCAGATTTCGCTTCTTGCCTCGTTGCGCGACGTGCGGTGCATCCGCGGGTAAGGACCGTGGGTCCCGGTCTTCGTCCCGGTCTTCGAGGTCCTTCGATCGGACTGGCGGCCACAGTAGCTACGGGGTGGATTCGAAGCCGTCTCCGAACAGGCTGACGGTAATGCTCACTGTTGCCGCAGGGGAAGTCAGGCCACCGTCGTTGGCGGTGAAGGTGAAGCTGTCGGTGCCGATATACCCTGGATCGGGGACATAGGTCACGTGCGGAGGCAGGCCCAGGATGCCGCCATGCATCGGCAGTTGCGCGATGGCAAAACTCAGGGGATCGTTGTCGACATCGCGTCCGGTCAGGGTGATCGGCTTGGGCGTATCGCTTGAAGCGAGTACGGACTGGGCGAGTGCGAAAGGCGCATCCGGGACTGGAGTGACGGTGATCGATACTGTAGCCGGCGGTGATTCATTCAGACCATTGTCGACCTTGAAACGCAGACTGTCGCTGCCGTGGAAGTTGGCCGTAGGCTGGTAGCTGAGATGGGGTGCGGTGCCGCTGAGCGATCCGTGCGCCGGATGATCCAAGACCGTGAAGTTCAGCGGTGCGTTGTTGGGGTCGCTGCCGCTGAGCACGATCGCGATCGGCTGGTCCTCGTGGGCGACCGGCGACTGCGCATTGGCGATCGGCCTGACAATGCGCGTATTGCTGAGCGCGATCACCGTGCCCAGGGTGGCTTGCACGGCATTGAATCCGAGTTCGAAGTCGGCCGCAGAGTAGTTGGCATACAGATCGGTCGGCGCATGCCAGTGCGGATTGTTCCACTCGGAGTTGATGCTGCGCCGGTTCTCGCGAATACTGATCGAGGGGGCGATGTCGTGGAATGATCGGTCGTCGGTGGCGGTGCTGAAGTTGTACGCCGTCGCCGGATAGCGCACGGAATAGTCGCCATTGTGGTACCGCCAGGCCATCGCGAGTGCGCGTGATTCCACTTCCCTGACCGATCCTCCCCGCCATTCGACGTCGAGATCGGCAAACTCGCTCTGCACGCTGGCCGGGATCCCTGCACCATGATCGAAGAGCAGCATGTCGTGTTGCAAAATGCCGAGCCATGTCGGCTCTGGGTAGAGGCCGGAACCAGCTGGCTGCTGGATGCCTTGCAATGCCTGGCGTTCAGCGGCGTAGCGCAGTGAACCCACGCGACCGTCTTCTTCGCGATCCCAGAAGATGAATCGGATCGACCGATCCGGGCGGACGTCGGCGGTCGCCAAGGCTCTGGCCACTTCCAGTACCAATGACACACCGGAACCATCGTCATCCGCAGCGCCGCCGTTGCCACGGCCGTCGAGGTGGGCGCTGACGATGTACATCTGATCAGGTCGCACTGCGCCAAGCTTGGTCACATACAGATTGGAGTACGGCCGTTCGTCGAAGGTGCCGGTATGGTATTGCGGCGTGTAGCCCATGCTGGTCAGTTGCTGCGCCACCCAGCTCTGCGCGTTGAGAAATGCCTGCGAGTCTTCGGCGCTACAGCCCCAGACCCGGCAGCGATCGCCGAACCCGGCCACAGCCTGGAGGTTGGATTTGAAACGCTCCAGATCCAACCGATTGACCAGGATCTGCGCGTCGCTGATGCCAGGCGCCGCGGCGCCATCGACGATCACCACGTCATCGATCCACAGCGTCGTGATTTCATCGGGCTGCGATTTCTTGTTGTTGTAGGCGCCGATCTGCAGCACATGCGGCCCCGCGGCAAGATTGCCCAGATGGATCCTCTGCTGCTGCCACTCTGTCGTTGGCTCGAAAAGCCGAGAATCGTTGCCGCTGCCGCCGAGGTGGTCGATATAGGGTTTGCTGCCGCGCGATTGCGGCACACTGTCGACCGAGACCAGTACGCGGCCGAATTCTTCGTATTCATATCGGCTGCTCAGGCTCAGCTTGTAGCGAAATGAAAGCGATACACCGTTGCTGGCTGTGGGCAGATTCAACGTGTAGCGCCAGCCACCGGAGATACCCGTGACGCTGGTCGCGTCGACACCACCCACAACCACCTGCAGCCCGCCGCTGCCGTTGTAGCCAGTGTCGGCAACTCGGCTGCCGCTGGCATACAGCGGCTGCTGCGTCGCCAGGAAAGTATCATCGTGATAGACAAAGCCGCTGCTGTCGACATTGAAGTCCGCTGACAACAACGTCGCCGCGCTGGCCACTGACGGCAGCGCCAGAAGCGTCGAGGCAGCAATCATCCAGCACCGCTGCCGCGCGCCGGCGATCGACTGTGCGACATCTGAGAAAGGCCGCTCGCCAAAGCATGACGCCACGCGCCAGACAGACAATTTTTTGTTCAATGCCATCATCGAATCAACTCCTTGCGAAAACAGTGGTCGAGACCTATTTCGGAAAACATCGAAAACACGGGTCAGAGACTGGGGAAACAGGGGTCAGAGACCTATTTCCGCCATGGTTCTTGCGAAAAAATTGCGAAAAAGTTGGACACCCACTTTTCTCTGCACCGAGAGCGATCCAGATTTCGCTTCTTGCCTCGTTGCGCGACGTGCAGCGCATCCGCGACACCATTGAAGGCATCGCTACATTCCTGTTATGGAAGCCAGGACACCCACTTTTTACCGCACTAGCGAGCACGCCCGAGTTCACCCCTTGCCTCGCCTCCTACGAAGTTGGGACTTCCACGATTGCGAAATTTCTAAGTCTGTGCGGCGTTCTCACCGACTTGCTGCCTCTTTGAAAAATGGGTGTCGCGTTTCTCCTCATGGTTTGGCGGGAAGGTTGCGGTAGCATCACCCGCTCCGACTTCGATAAGGGCTGAGTCCATGCGGGCCTTCGTGCTATGTGTAGCGTTTCTCCTTGCCAGATCAGTTGCAGCGAGCGATGCGCTGCCGGGCACTGCAACAGACTTGAAGTTGGAGACCTTTGCGGCTGCCGCACTGGCCGGAGACGAGCCGGCGATTCAGCGGCACATTGCGGAGCACGAATTTGCACGGCTGGTTGATAAGGATGGCCACAGTGCGTTGTTCGTGGCAGCACACGTGGGTCGCATCGACCTGGCCGAAAAGCTGGTTCTTGCTGGTGCCGACGTTAACTTGCACGACCCGAAAGGTTCTACCGCAATGTATTTCGCGGCCGCGAACGCTCAGGCAGAAATGGTGCAATGGTTGATCGACCACCGAGCCCGGATTGCCAGAACAGGCAACGAAGCTCCGCTTAAGGTCGCCTGCATGGCGGGGCACGTCGACGTGGTTCGCGTCTTGTTGAAAGCAGGCGCACCGATCTTCGGTGACTATCCCGCGATCCGCTCAAGTGATGTTCTGGATCTTGCCGTAGTCGCAAATCGCATCGAAGTGTTGCGCGTCCTGCTTGAAACCGACGAAGCCAAGCGGATGCCGGAAGAACAACTTGAGCGTCTGAAGAAAATGAGTGTCGGGCGAGGTGACCCATTATTGCTTCAAGTCCTGCAGAAATTTCAGATGAGCCGGTCCCTCGACACCGAGGCGTGAAGCCCTACGAGCAAAGAATTGGACGAACACGGAAAACAGGGGTCAGTGAACTATTTCATTCACGGGCATCATCGAAATACTACACTGACCCCTGTTTTCAGAGCGCACGGCAAACATCTTCGGCGCATCCAGCTACTGGTCGCCTTGATCCCATGGAAATGATTTGAAGATTCAGGTCGTGTGGACGTAGGTGGCGGCACTGCTGCCACTTATTAGAAACGGAAATAGAAACAGGGGTCAGAGACCTATTTCCAGCCCACTCAATCGCCACTCGCCTTACGCGGCCGACCGGGAACACCGATGCCGGCGCGGCGCCCCAGTTGTGATTCGATGGCCTGCTGGAATTTGTTCGTGCCGAGGGCGCGTTGACGCTGAGCATAGGTGCGAATCATTGCGAGTTCGTCGTCGCCAATACCCTGCGCCACCAAGGATCGGTAGCATGCCAGTCGCGATTTGTCGTCGGGATGAATTTGCTGGTATGCGGCATGCGGTGTTATCAGAAGGTCGACGCTGCCTTGACCGTTGCATCCATAGCTCGACCACCGATAGCCGGCGGGCGTTGCGACCATCCCAGCACGTACTGGATTGAGTTCGATGTAGCGGTAGCAAGCCAGCAGGTAGTGCTCACTGTCGACGAGCGAGGACTTGTATCGGCCCTCCCACAAAGTGCCAGTGCGCGCCATTGTGTCGTTGATGAAGCGAACATAGCGACGGCCCACCGATTGCATCATCCGGCTCACAGCACCGATCTCGCCAGGGGTGGCGAGCAGGTGGACGTGATTTGTCATCAGCACGTAGGCGTGCACCTGACAACCGTACTTCAGCGCCGCCTCACGCAGGTCTTGAAGGTAGCGAATGTAATCGATCTCGCGGAAGAAGCAGGGCTGTCGATCATTGCCGCGTTGAATGACATGCTGCGGCACGCATGCGAGATCGAGCCTTGGTGGTCTGGGCATGGTGCGCGCACGTTCGAGGGGAGGCTCATGATCGTCGCCGCAGTTCTGGCATGCGATCCGACAAACACCGAACCTTTGCTGCGATTAATCCGAGCGTGCACTGAGAAATGGTTCACTGACCCCTGTTTTCATTCACAGTCTCCTGGATTGGCGCTGCTCGAGCCTCACGGCGAATCGACCCAGTCGACATCCTTGGTCTCGACCGTTGCGGCCTTGCGCCCGGGTGCCGTCTGGT
>JANMUE010000515.1:0-1273 GCA_031391205.1 Lysobacterales bacterium
TTATCGATGGCGCGCGCGTATGCCGGCACCGTGATGCTGGAAGGAACGACTTTGAGCGAAGGTCGCGGCACGACTCGCCCGCTAGAGCTATTCGGCGCACCGGATATTGATGCCAATCGCATCATCAAGCGCATGTTCGAATTGGCGCCGCAGTGGTTACAGGGTTGTCGATTGCGTGCGTGCTGGTTTGAACCGACGTTCCACAAACATGTCGGCAAGCTGTGTTCGGGCGTACAGATTCATGTTGAAGATGAATCGTATCAACATGAATTGTTCAAGCCGTGGCGAGTGCAAGCCTTAGCCTTCAAGGCTATTCGCCAGTTGTATCCAGACTATCCGCTGTGGCGCGATTTTCCTTATGAATACGTGCTCGACAAGCTGGCCATTGATGTCATCAACGGCAGCCCGCTATTGCGTGAGTGGGTGGATGACGGCAATGCCGCGCCAGCCGATCTGGAACGATCAGTCAGTGTCGATGAGCAGGCTTGGCGCACTGAGCGCGACAGTGTGCTGATCTATCGTTAGGGAAACTCAGCAGCCGTTATTCGGCATCCTTGGGCAGCGCGCCGCTTGTATCGTCTGCTGGGTCTTGGCTTTCCTTGTGCCGGTGTCGCGTCGGTTGCTGCTCATGTATTTCTTCGGGCTCCTCTACCGACCATTGATTGCGAAATGCCTGCACGGCTTCGTTGTAGATGCCGGCATGCCGGTTGCTCAGCACCAGGCTCGACAAATCGCAAACCCGCGCCCGCAGAATCCCTAAATCGTGCGCAGCATCGAACAAACTGGGGTACCAGCTTTGCCAGCCGGGCAGTAACTCGTCGACCTGATCGCGCAGGCTGCGTGTGCCTTGCGTTGCAGCGACGGCCGGTGATTTGGCGGAGGAATTCATGGCCGGATTTTGCCACAGGCCTAGGAGCCTGTCGGGCTTAGGTGATCGTTGCGAGGTGAGTGGATAATTGAGGACAGTTTTTCGATCGTTTGAGGCGAATAGCCGTAGCTATTTAACGAGAACGATTGAAAAACTGGACCAAGTAGACGCCGCCGCAGTAGATCATTCCTAAGTCCGGCAGGCTCCTGGCATACGTGGTGTTGCGGATGCCGGTGGTAGACTGGGTAGCAGAAATATGCACCCGGCAGTTGCGGAGCGATTGAAAGTGAACATCACCAGAAAACAGTGGCGAGCAGCGTGCGTAGTGAGCGCCTTGATGTGGTCCTGTGTGCCGGTCGGCGGCGATGCTCATGCTGCGAAACCGGATGTGAACCTCAGCAGTAC
>JANMUE010000522.1:0-7976 GCA_031391205.1 Lysobacterales bacterium
CTTCCTACATCCCGTAGGTCGGATCCCCCGGCGGGGTATCCGACATCGGCATGACGGCTAGCTCGAAAGACGCGATGTTTCGTGCTTCTCATTCGCTGTGAAATTCACGAGCCTCTCGATGTCGGATACCGCTGCGCGGGATCCGACTACGACCGACCTACGTTCGATGCAGGCCGAAGCGCGAATGGCCGCACTGTTCCAGGTACGCCAGCCATTTGCCGAGAAAAGCGTTCATGCGCAGACGGTGCTGAACGATGTCTTCACTGCGGGCATCGCGCCCCAGTACGTCCTCGATGCGCGAGCCCTGATGACAGGCCGTCACCTCAGCGACGCGCGCGTCGAAATAGAAACGCACATGCGCCGAAGGATCGGGCTTGCCGCTTTGCGCGTCCAGCACGGCGTAGGAAATCTTCATCTCCAACGTGAACGGCGCGCGCTCAAGCACATCGATCACCACCGGCATATCGACTTCGCCCTCCGAGCGGTAGCGGCCCGGCTGCAATTGCTGCACACCGAACAGTCGCGTCAACGCCCAATAGTTTTCCGAGTACATGCCCATCAGCCAGGAGAAGCGGCTGGTTTGGCGCAATCGGGTAGGAAAGTGCAATGTCGTCATGGCTTGCAGGATAACAAGCCGTGGTCAATGCACCAGCCTGCCCGTGCGCGTCGCGCTCGTGTATAGTTGAATTCTCTGCGAACAACTGTCTTTGTGGGTCCGACCTGTGGTCGGACGCTTTTTGTGGTCTCGGCCCACTCTGGCGAAAGCGTCCGACCACAGGTTGGACCCACACACGAACTGCGATACTTTTTGCTCTTGCTCCCAAGAGAACAGCAAAAGCATCGCGGCAGGACGCCGCTCTCACATCGCCGCTCCCACATTTCAAAACAGATGCCGATTGATGCCCAGCGTCTGCAACACCTTGCTGGCGATTTCCTCGATTGAGGTGTGCGTGGTGCTCAGCACCGGCAGGCGTTCGCGCTTGATCAGCTTCTCGGCCTCGGCCACTTCCCAGCGGCACTGCTCGATGGTGGCGTAACGGCTGCCAGGTTTGCGGTTCTGCCTGACCTGCTGCAGCCGGATCGGATCGATGGTCAACGCAAACATCTTGGCGCGATGTGGCACCAGCGTGGTCGGCATTTCCTGACGTTCCAGATCGTCCGGCGTCAACGGATAGTTGGCTGCCTTTATGCCGAAATGCAGCGCCAGATACAGACAGGTCGGCGTTTTTCCCGAGCGCGACACGCCGACCAGAATCAAGTCGGCATCGCTGTAGTTCAGATCCAGACCGTCGTCGTGTGTCAGCGTGTAGTTGGTGGCATTGATACGGGCTTCGTACTCGGCATAGTTGACCATGCCATGCGCCTTGCCGACGCGCAGCTGGCGCTTGGTACCGAGTTCCTTTTCCAACGGCACGATGAAGGGTGCGAACACGTCCATCATCAAAGCACCGCTGGTCGACAGAATGGCATTCAACTCTGCATCCACAGCGGTATTGACGATGATTGGCCGCAATCCACTCTGCTCGCCTTCGCGGCGCACGCGCTCGGCGGCTGCACTGGCCTTCTCCGCGTTGTCGACGAAGGGAATGCGCCGGGTTTCGAACTCGATGCCATCGAACTGCGTCAACACACTCTGCCCAATGGTCTCGGCAGTGATACCGGTACCATCGGAAATATAGTAGACCATGCGTTTCATCAAGGACTCCCGTCGACAAGCAGCACCATGCCCGAGTGGCGATTCGCAGGCAAGCAGATCGAATCGGTGCGTGCAACCTTGTGGGCTCTGCTGCAATTGCCGATGATTGCGGGCTAGTCACATGCGATTGATGTGACGACGCCAATCGGGTTCGCGCCCGATCAACGAACTTGGCGAAACGGACTGCGTTTGATCCATTTAGGCGCGGGTCTTGCACCCGCACGCTCTTGATCCTCGGCAATTGGCACGAAGATCAAAAGCGTGCGGGTACAAGACCCGCACCCACAAAGCAGGCGGGTAGTTTCGTTGGGCGCATGCTTCCGGTTTTTTTTGGGTGTGGCGTGCAATTGTGCTTTCTAGCGAAGCTGGTCTGGTGACTTATTGAGAGGTGCCTTAATGTCTGATCTCGTGCTCTGGCTGGACCGGCTTGGCCTCACTGACCTTCACCGCGTCGGCGGCAAGAACGCCTCGCTCGGTGAAATGATCGGCAATCTCTCCCACCTTGGCGTGTCGGTGCCCGGTGGCTTCGCCACCACCGCCGATGCGTTCCGCAAGTTTCTTGCGCAAAGCGGCCTGCAGAAGCGCATCTTCGACAAACTGGCGACCCTGGATATCGATGATGTCGACCGTCTTGCCGCTGCCGGCGCCGAGATCCGTTCCTGGGTCATCCAGACGCCATTGATTCCCGAATTCGACGCTGCAGTGCGTTCTGCCTACGCCAAGCTCAGCGCCGACAATGGCGGCGCCGACGTTTCGGTCGCGGTGCGTTCCTCGGCCACCGCCGAAGACCTGCCGGATGCCTCGTTCGCCGGTCAGCAGGAAACCTTCCTGAATGTCGTCGGCGCCGACGACGTGGTGCTCAAGGTCAAGGAAGTATTTGCTTCGTTGTATAACGATCGCGCCATCGCCTATCGCGTGCACCACGGTTTCAAGCATGAGGATGTGGCACTGTCGGCCGGCGTGCAGTTGATGGTGCGCTCCGACATTGGCGCATCGGGTGTGCTGTTCACGCTCGACACCGAATCCGGTTTCCGCGATGTGGTCTTCGTTACCGCCAGCTATGGCCTGGGCGAGACCGTCGTGCAGGGCGCGGTCAATCCTGACGAGTACTACGTCTACAAGCCCACGCTGCGCAGCGGCCACCCTGCGATCCTGCGTCGCCAGCTCGGCAGCAAGCTGATCCGCATGGTGTATTCGTCGGCTCCTGGCGAGCGCGTGCGTATCGAAGACACGCCGAGCGATTTGCGCGTCCGTTTCTCGATCAGCGACGACGACGTGCATGAGCTTTCGCGCCAGGCGCTAAAGATCGAAGCACACTACGACCGTCCGATGGATATCGAATGGGCCAAGGACGGCAGCACCGGCAAGGTCTACATCGTGCAGGCCAGACCGGAGACGGTTAAATCGCGCGGTCGCACGACCTCGATCGAGCGTTACCATCTGCGCGAGCGCGGCAGGATCATTTGCGAGGGCCGCTCCATCGGCCAGAAGATCGGCAGCGGCGTCGCCCGCGTGATCCGCTCCACGAGCCAGATGTCCAGCGTTCAACCTGGCGATGTGCTGGTCGCCGACATGACCGACCCGGACTGGGAACCGGTAATGAAGCGCGCCTCGGCCATTGTCACCAATCGCGGTGGCCGCACCTGCCACGCCGCGATCATTGCGCGGGAGCTGGGCGTGCCCGCCGTGGTCGGCTGCGGCAACGCACTGGAAACCGTCGCCGATGGAGCCACCGTCACCGTGTCCTGCGCCGAGGGTGACAACGGCTTCATCTACGAAGGCGCGCTGGCGTTCGAGAAGATCGTTGCCGACCTCGGCGACATGCCGCCGGCGCCGCTGAAACTGATGATGAATGTCGCCAACCCCGAGCGCGCACTCGACTTTGCAATGCTGCCCAACCTCGGCGTCGGTCTCGCCCGCCTGGAGATGATCATCGCCAGTCATATCGGCGTGCATCCGCGTGCCCTGCTCGAGTTCGATCGCCAGGACGCAGCGACCAAGGCCGCCATCGAAGAGCGCATGGCGGGCTATTCCGATCCGGTAGGCTTCTACGTCGATCGACTGGCCGAAGGCATTGCCACCATCACTGCGGCATTCGCACCCAACCCGGTGATCGTGCGCCTGTCGGATTTCAAGTCCAACGAATACGCCAACCTGATTGGCGGCCGTCAGTACGAGCCGCATGAGGAAAACCCGATGCTGGGTTTCCGTGGCGCCAGCCGTTATGTCGATGCCAGCTTCGCCGCCAGCTTCGAGCTGGAATGCCGCGCCATGCGCAAGGTGCGCGACGTCATGGGGCTGACCAATGCCTGGGTGATGATTCCGTTCGTGCGCACCGTCGACGAGGGCCGCAAGGTCATTGAAGTGCTGGAACGCAATGGCCTCAAGCGTGGCGAAAATGATCTGAAGATCATCATGATGTGCGAGCTGCCATCGAACGCGCTGCTGGCCGATCAGTTCCTCGACCACTTCGACGGTTTCTCGATCGGTTCCAACGACCTCACCCAGCTCACGCTCGGGCTGGATCGCGATTCGGGTCTGATTGCGCATCTGTTCGACGAACGCAACGATGCCGTCAAGGCGCTGATCTCGATGGCGATCAAGGCCTGCCGTGCGCGCGGCAAATACATCGGCATCTGCGGCCAAGGCCCGTCCGATCATCCCGACCTTGCCGAGTGGCTGCTCGATCAGGGCATTGAATCGATCTCTCTGAACCCGGACACGGTGGTGGATACCTGGTTAAAGCTGGCGCGGCATCAGGCAGGCTGAGGTAGGGTGGGTGGAGCGCAGCGCAACCCACCACTCTCAAAGGTTTGACAATGGTGGGTTGGACCCACCCTACGCGATCGTATGTCGACCACCGCGCCACCCGACTTCACCGAAATTCATTTGACCACTGCCGGTTTGCCCCGATACCATTCAAACACGCGTTTCATACGGTTTCCGGGGTCAGGAAACACTCAGTTTCATAGTGACAATTCGCTTTAATAAAGCCGGGTATTCATTTGAACAATCAACATTTTTCTACCAAGGATCGCATCTTGAGTGCGGCCGAAGACTTGTTCGCCAAATCGGGTTTTGCGGGCGCCTCGCTGCGCCAAGTCACCTCGGTGGCCAACGTCAACCTGGCCGCGGTCAACTACCACTTCGGTTCCAAAGAGAACCTGATCAACGAGCTGTTCAAACGTCGACTCGATGAGCTGACAGCGCAACGCACCAAGGCGCTGGAACAGGCATTGCAGACGCCGCCGGTGACGCTGGAATCGGTACTTGAAGCCTTCGTTTCCCCTGCGTTGTCGCTGGCACAGGATCGCGGTGGTGGTCAAAGCTTCGTACGCCTGCTGGCGCGCGCCTTTGCCGAACAGGATCAGCGACTGCGCCGGTTCGTCTCCAACAACTACGGCCACGTGCTGAAGGAATTCGCCAAGTCGATCTCTTCCCTGCTGCCGCATCTGGCCAAGGAAGACCTGTACTGGCGGCTGGATTTCGTCAGCGGCGCACTGACCTACGCGATGTCCGACTTCGGCATGATCAAAAAACCGCCGACGCTGTCGGAAGAACAGCACCGGCGCAATGCCGCCAAGCAGTTCGTACGTTTTGCCGCTGCTGGTCTGCGCGCGCCGTAAGCACATAGGGAACCTCTGAATAAGTCACCACATCGTCTTCGCTACACAACTTTTTGCTTGCCACACCCGGGTCGTTAACAGCGGAGCTGGTCAAAACCTGCGGTTTTTCGCCCCCTGACTCAGGGGGCTATCGCGGCTCCGGACTTGTTCAAAGGTTCCTTAGATTGCTGCCGAGCCTGAGCTTGGGCATGCACGCATTATCTGTACTGGAGGTTTCATGAGCGATTCCAATCTTCGTATCCGGCGTGCAGCCGTGCTGGGCGCCGGTGTCATGGGCGCGCAGATCGCCGCGCATCTGGCCAATGCCAATGTCGAAGTGATCCTGTTCGATCTCGCCGCCAAAGAAGGCGACCCCAATGGCATCGTCAACAAGGCCATCGCCAATCTCGGCAAGCTCAGCCCGACGCCGCTGGCGACCAAGTCCAAGGCTGCGAAATCCAGGCCGCCAACTACGATCAGCACTTGCCACTGCTGCGCCACTGCGATCTGGTGATAGAAGCCATCGCCGAACGCATGGATTGGAAGCGCGATCTCTACAACAAGATCGTGCCGCATCTCAAAGACGACGCCGTAATCGCCAGCAACACCTCAGGGCTGAGTATCAACGGCCTTTCCGATGCGCTTCCGGCCGAACGTCACGAGCGTTTTTGCGGCGTGCATTTCTTCAACCCGCCGCGCTACATGCATCTGGTTGAACTGATCCCGACCAAGCGCACCGCGCCCGAGATTCTGGAAGGACTGGAAAATTTCCTGACCACGGTGCTGGGCAAGGGCGTAGTACGCGCCAAGGACACGCCCAACTTCATCGGCAACCGCATCGGCGTGTTCTCGATGCTGTGCACGATGCATCACACCAAACGCTTCGGCCTAAGCTTCGATGTTGTCGATGCGCTGACCGGCCCGGCCATCGGTCGCCCCAAGAGCGCGACTTATCGCACCGCCGACGTCGTCGGCCTGGACACCATGGCGCATGTCATCAAGACCATGGCCGACACCCTGCCCGACGATCCCTGGCATGAATTCTTCGTCGCGCCGGATTGGCTCAAGCACCTGGTTGAGCAAGGTGCGTTGGGGCAAAAATCCAAGGCCGGTATCTACAAGAAATCCGGCAACGACATTCTGGTCATCGACACCGCCAGCGGCAGCTACAAGCCGCAGACCGGCAAGGTCGCGCCGGAGGTCGAGGCCATTCTCAAGATCAAGAACCCGGCCGAAAAACTGGCCGCGCTTCGGGGCGCCACCGATCCGCAGGCGCAGTTTCTCTGGGCCTGTTTCCGCGATCTGTTTCACTACACCGCTTACCACCTGGAAGAGATTGCCGACAACGCCCGCGACGTCGATTTCGCGATCCGTTGGGGTTATGGCTGGTCTGCGGGTCCGTTCGAGACCTGGCAGGCGGCCGGCTGGAAGACTATTGCCGCGGCCATCGCCAGCGACATCGAAGCCGGCGAGACCATGGTCGATGCGCCGTTGCCCAAATGGGCCGCCGATCCGACCCGCGCCGGCGTGCATGCCGCGCATGGCTCGTACGCGCCGCGCGACAACACCTTCCGTTCGCGTTCGCGGCTCGCGGTCTATCAGCGCCAATTGTTTCCCGATCCGTTGCTGGGCGAGCTGCCGCATCCGGGCGAAACCGTATTCGAAACGCCCGAGGTACGCTGCTGGCATCAGGGCGACGGCATCGCCATCCTCAGCTTCAAAACCAAGATGAATACCGTCAGCGCCGGTGTGCTCGATGGCATCCATCGCGCCGTTGATGAGGCCGAGCGCCGCTTCCAGGGGCTGGTGATCTGGCAGCACAGCGAGCCATTCAGCGCGGGTGCGGATCTCAGCGGGGCCATGTCAGCGCTGCAGGCCGGCAAGATTGACGAGTTCCAGGCCGCAGTCGATCGCTTCCAGCAGACTTCGATGCGCATCAAGTATTCACTGGTGCCGGTGGTCTGCGCGATCCGCGGCATGGCCCTGGGTGGCGGCTGCGAATTCCAGATGCATTCGGCGCGCACCGTCGTTGCGCTGGAAAGCTATATCGGCCTGGTCGAGGCCGGCGTAGGTTTGTTGCCCGCCGGCGGTGGCTTGAAAGAGATCGCGCTGCGCTGTGCGCAGAAGGCGGAAGGTGGCGACATCTTTCCGTTCCTGCAACGCATGTTCCAGACCGTCGCCATGGGCACGGTGTCGGGTAGCGCCCTGGAGGCTAAGGAACTCGGCCTGCTGCGCAGCAGCGACGTCGTTGTATTCAATCCACACGAACTTCTGCATGTCGCCAAGTCGGAGGCGCGTTCGTTGGCGGAGACCGGTTATCGCCCGCCGCTGTCACCGCGTGGCGTGCCGGTGGCCGGCGACACCGGCACCGCGTCGCTGAAGATGATGCTGGTCAATATGCTCGAAGGTAAATTCATTTCGGCGCACGACTACGAAGTATCGTCGCGCATCGCCGATACGCTGTGCGGCGGCGAGATCGAACGCGGTTCCACCGTCGACGAGCAGTGGCTGCTCGATCTGGAGCGCCGGCATTTCGTCGCACTTGCGCAGATGCCCAAAACCCAGGAGCGCGTCATGCACACGTTGAAGACCGGCAAGCCGCTGCGCAATTAATTGATCAACGATGTGGGAGCGGCGTGAGCCGCGATGCTCTTGCTCTGAATCTTGAGCAGTAG
>JANMUE010000530.1:0-2574 GCA_031391205.1 Lysobacterales bacterium
CCTGCCAGTGCGCGCTGAGGTATCCGGGCACGGTGAAGCTTGGGGCAGGCGTTGGACAAGCCTCCAGGGAGGAAACCGCGGGAGTGCACAGATGAGGATTAGTAACAGCGCAGTGCTATGGGGATTTGACTGTTGGCAGAAGCCGATGCGGTGAGGAGATACGCGATGGTATGAGCGCACGGGTTCAGTGAGACGCCAAGTCCGCAGCACAGCTGTGCGTTGAAGCAGCAATGAAGGTGGCAACACCGGCGCGATTTGCGGAACGCAGCCACGGGCGTTCGCGACGACAGGAGGTGGGTCAATGCCGCCTTGGAAGTTGAGTCATTTGTATGGGTGTCAATCATGGCGATGCGGTGGGTGGGCCACGGATGTGCGTAGCACGGGCAAAGGTTTCGATGATTAACATCGGCGCACCGCAGTGTCGGCACAAGAAGGTGGGTCTTTGGCAGCCGTGATCGGTAGGGTCGGCGGCAACGATAGCGATAGGCTGATGCAACAACTCGCGTGCTGTGGCGATCTGGGTTTTGCGATGGGCGTTGGCGAGCAAGCCGTAGTGGCGGATGCGATGAAAGCCCGAGGGCAAGACGTGCAACAGGAAGCGACGCATGAACTCTTCGGTTGCCAGTGTCATGGTTTTGTGACGCGTGCGCCCGTGTTCGCGGTAATCCTTCCAGCGGAACGTAACGCCACGCTCATCCAGTGCGATGAGGCGTGAGTTGGCGATGGCGATCCGATGCGTGTAGCGGGACAGATAGGCGAGCACCGCCTCGGGTCCGGCGAAGGGACGCTTGGCGTAGACGACCCATTCGCAGTGGCGCAAGGGCACGAGCCAGTCAGCGAAGCGATCAGCATCGGCCAACACAGCGTGCTCGCCGAAGAACTGCAGTCGTCCATCCTGATGCAACTGCTGGAGTGCGTCCAGGAAGCGGCGTCGGAACAGTCGCGAGAGCACCCGCACCGAGATGAAGAACCCCGGCTTGCACGACACCCATCGCTGCGCATCCGGTGCAAGGCCACCACCGGGCACAATGCCGTGCACATGCGGATGGTGAGTCAGTGCTGAACCCCAGGTGTGCAACACCAGGGTCATGCCGATCTGGGCGCCGAGATGCTTCGGATCAGCGGCGATGGTGCGCAGTGTCTCGGCGGTGATGTCGAACAACAATCCATAAATGGCTTCTTTGTTGGTGTAGGCAATGGCACTGATGGGTGCAGGCAAGGTGAACACGACGTGGTAATACGGCACCGGTAGCAAGTCTGCGTGGCGTGCGTCGAGCCAGCGTTGTGCAGCACGACTCTGGCACTTCGGACAGTGTCGATTGCGGCACGAGTTGTAGGCAATCTGCGGTTCGGCGCACGCTGAGCAGCGCAGCACGTGGCCGCCGAGCGCGATGCTGCGACACTGCTCGATGGCCGACATGACCTTCAACTGGCCGAGGCTTAAGTGTCCTTGGCTGTGCTGGCGCCAGGTCGGCCCGTGGGCGCGAAAGATATCCGCGACCTCCAGGGCATTGCGTGGCATGTGCCGACCCTATGTCGGTCGGATACTCTCCAGGGGACTGAGCACTTTGCGCAATGTCTCGGTGGCGACATGGGTATAGAGCGCGGTGGTCTCCAGTTTTTTATGTCCCAGCAACACCTGGATGGTGCGGATATTTTCGCCCTGCTCGAGCAGATGGGTGGCGAACGCGTGGCGTAACGAATGCATCGAGACACGCTTGTCGATGCGCGCCGCGAGGGCTGCATCATGGATGGCACGGTTCAGCTGCCGTGTACTCAGGGAGTCCAGCGGATCAAGACCGGGAAAGATATAACCACCCGGTAGGACCTTGCCTTGGACTTGGGCGAAGCGCCACCACGTACGCAGCCGCTCCAGCAGAAGTGGCGGCAGCAACGCATAGCGATCCTTGGAACCCTTACCTTGTTCAACACGCAGCAGCATCCGTTGGCTGTCAATATCGCCGACCTTCAAGGCGGTTACTTCACTGACGCGTAGTCCTGCTCCATACGCGACCGACAACGCCGTTCGATACTTAAGGTTCCTCGCCGACTCGAGCAAGCGGCGTACTTCTTCACGGCTTAAAATGACCGGCAAGGTATGGGCGACACGCACCGGGTGCATCTTGGCCATCAACTCAGGTCGATCCAGCGTGGAATCGAAAAAGAACTTCAGTCCGGTAATCGTCGCGTTCAGCGTGATCGCAGAGACCCCGTGATCGACACAGTGCAGTTGATAACGGCGCAGGTCTTCGGCCATCGCCGTGTCCGGTGAGCGACCCAGAAATCCAGTGAAGTGCAGGACAGCGCGAATGTAGGCGTCGCGGGTCTTCGGCGCGAGCTTGCGCAGACGCATCTCCTCGATCATGCGTTGGCGCAGCGGTGAAATCTTGGCGGATGAATCGTTCATGGCTCTGCTCCGGTTGCAACACGAGGCGGATTGCCTCACGTATGCAACATACGAAACAGAGCCTCACCGGTCAGCCACCCTCAGCGGCCAGATCGAAGCTACCCCTACCGCGCGAGCGGTTTAGTCCTTGGGTCGATTTGACACGTTCAATACATCCGCTATTTGCA
>JANMUE010000562.1:0-19868 GCA_031391205.1 Lysobacterales bacterium
GATTTCAACTTGGCGGGGCTGGACCGGGGCCCGTAAGCAGGAGCTTTACTCGACTTTCACGGCGCCCGTTTCTTTGTTGCGCTCGATTTCAATATCGGCGCCCGGGACGTCGACGTCCAGTACCGTGTCCTTGTTCTGCACGTCGACGTCGACCTCGCCCGTGTCGCGGTCGCGCTCGATTTCAACGCCACCTCTCGGGCCTTCGACGTCGAGAATCTTCTCTTTATTCTCGCATCCTGTGGAGAAGACCATCGCGAGTCCCATGAACGGCTCGCAGTTTTCGCAAATAGTTGCACAAGGGAACAATGCCAACTATGCCCTCGAGGGTCGCCAATCGGGGCGTGTCGGCGCCTATTACGCGGGTGAATACATTCAGTACGCTTCTCCGTTGTATCTGCCGGCCGGAAACTATGGTCTCAGTTTCGTGGGCTCGGGCAGCATAGATGTTTCCAACGACGTCTATGGCCAGGTTTGGGGTTCCGTATCCGCAGGCGGCAGGCAGACTGTCCCGTTTGCCGTGACCAGCGGTGCCTATATCAGGCCCACTTTCAAAACACAGTACGCCGGCGGCGTCACGATCGATGATGTCAGAATCGGCCTGGCCGGACCGCCGACCGTCAGCATTGTCGCGCCCAACCATGCGCAAGTATTCGATGCGCCGACGGCGATCACGCTGGTCGTAGCGGTCGATAGCTTTGACCGAAATATTACCGAGGTCGAGTATTTCGCGGGTGCGGTATCGATCGGCAAGGCCACTTACTCACCCTATTCCGTCGTTTGGACAAATGCGGCGCCCGGAACACACACCATCGTAGCCAAGGTCAAAGACACTCTGTCCTCCGGCACGGTCACGTCCGCCGCAATCACGGTGACAATCAATCCGCCGGCCGCGCCAGCGTTCTTTAACGCTGGCTTCGAATACCGAAGCTACGACGGCTATGTCGCTACTATCTGGCCGTCCCAACCGCCGCAAGGATGGCGTTCTGCATCTGGATTCAACAACGATATCGTGACCAATGGGGTATTGACGTATTTTCCCTATGCCGCGCCAGAGGGCCTTGCGGTTGCGTTGCTTTATGGTGGCGGTTCGATCGAGCAGGATGTTTATCTTCTGCCGGGGACCTATCAGGTGCGTTTCAAGGCGGCTACGTACGCTGGAAGCCTGACCGCACAAGTACGGCTCAACGGTGCTGTACTCGGGACACCCTTCGCGCCAGCGGGTTTGTTCCCCGACTACACCACTGCCAGCTTCACGGTGGCGACCGCTGGATTGCAAACGATCCGGATCGAGAACACCGGTGCTGGGGGTGCTTATCTGGCGTTGGATGATTTCAGGATTATTCAGCCACCTTCGGCACCGTTGCCACCCATCAATCCAGTGGCGACTGCCGGCATAGCAAATGCGACGGTTACCTTTAACGCCCCGCTATACGACGGCGGCAATGCAATTAGCAGCTACACCGTAACGTCGAGTCCTGGCGGGTTCACCGGCACAGGCACTTCATCACCGATTACCGTAAATGGCTTGGCCAACACCAGCTACACGTTCACCGTGAAAGCCACCAATGCGATTGGCACCAGCGTTGCCTCGGTTCCTTCCAATAGCGTCACGCCCGTAACGGTACCCGATATACCGACAATCGGTACAGCCACGGCGGGTAGCGGACAAGCAACGGTTACCTTCTCCGCGCCGGCCTCAAACGGCGGTTCCGCCATCACCCGCTACACCGCCACCTCGAACATCGGGAATTTTGTGGGCACTTGTACGGCGCCCTGCAACTCGATCATCGTAACGGGATTGATTTACGACTCGAATTACAGCTTCAAGGTGCATGCGACTAGCGCCATTGGCGATAGTGCCGTATCTGGCGCATCGAACACCATCACGCCGACCCCCTCTGCTCCAGGCGCGCCGACAATCGGTGCAGCCCACGCCACCACTGGTAGTTTCCAGGCGACGGTGGACTTTACTCCTCCTGTTTCCAACGGCGGCAGCAGCATCACTGGGTACAGAATAACTTCCTCCCCAGGCAATCTCACTGCCACCGGCACCACATCACCAATCACCGTCGGCGGCTTGCTGAACAACATCACCTACACATTCACAGTGGCAGCGACCAATGCCATCGGCACTGGAACCGCATCAGCCGCATCGAATACGGTGAGGTTCGTTACTTTCGCGCCCGAACAAAATACTTGCGTAGTGCCAAGCGGTACCGGTGCGCCTGCCAGCAGAGCCACTGCCGGTGGCAGCTCCAGCTCCGCTGCCCCGATGTCGTTGAACACCCTGCTCAGCGGTTCTGATGGGACTGTTACTGGCAACAAGGTTGGCGAGTGGGCGGACTCCGCAGTATCAAAGAACATGAAGGCAGCCAATCGCGAAAGCGAAGCGTCCACGCCGATCAAGGATACCGAGGGACGTGTGCGTTACATCGTCGATCTTCATGACGATGTGGGAAGCAGACGACCCGCGAAATTCGCCAGCCGTGCAGAATTGGTGGAGTGGCACCAAAGCAAATCCGCGACACTTATCGAGCAAATGAAACGCGCGTATGGAATCGAGCCGCTATCGACGACAAGCTTGGTAGGGGTGAGCTTCACGGCTTACCTGACTGAAGAGCAGGTGGCAAACCTGCGAGCGGACGCACGCGTTCAGCGCATAACGCGCGACACCTATTTGAAACCGAGTGCCGTCTGGACTGATACAGATACAACAGTGAATGGACAAGTGCAAAAGAGATCCTGGGGTGTACAGGCTTTGGGCGGTCCTTATTACAGTGCTTCCAAGCCAACGACGGTTTATGTACTGGATACCGGGGTGACAAACCACACTGATCTGCCTCCGATGCAAAGAGCTTCGGCCACCCATTACTTGCCGATCGTTCCACCCCCGACCCTGGCGCCAAGCATTGGCTGCTTCGCACACTCCACACACGTGGCCGGGATCATCGGCGCCCTGGACAATGGTGTTGGCGTGGTTGGTGTTTATCCTGGGGCGAGCATGGTTTCGATTTCAATTCACACCGGAACTGCATCGCCGACTTATACCATCGGTACCACAACGCAATCGGACGGTCCTTGCGCAATTGCGGGGGCTACAAGTGGTCTTGGGGTTGCACTCGAAGAAGTAATGACACGTGTTACTTTAAGTGGCCAGGTTGCCATCGTGAACTTGTCATTCAATTCTGGCGGAAATGAGTTCAGAGCGAGTGAGACGATGGGGGCGAAGATGCGGATCGCGGCAACGCCATCGCCGGACGGTGCCTATCCGGGCATCTTCATCGTTCAGTCCGCTGGGAATCAATACGAATGTGCATGTACATACGCATTCAATGCCACTGATTCTAACGACGGCATCATGGTTGTCGGCGCTATTGATGCAAATGGCCAGCCTGCCGCTCCACTAAATGGGGTATCTGGCTTTCAGAACGCGTCGCTCGCTAGCAGTGAACCAGGATCAAATTATGGCGGTTGTGTTGAGGCTTGGGCACCCGGTCAGCGAATCTACTCTACGTTTGCCGGGGAGAAGGAGGGCAACTGGAACGCACAGAGCTATCAATATCTTTCCGGCACGTCAATGGCCGCACCACATGTTGCGGGATTGGCTGCCTTTCTGGCCGACACGCTTGGATTAGCCACGTCCCGTGACGTGGAGCAAGCGGTTCGCGCTCGCATGACGCTATTGTCAGCAAATGTCATCCCACAGCCGACTGTGGCCTTCGCAGAGAGAAATTCGGCCGGAGTTATGGCAACAGTTGAAACTCTTGCAACGCGCCTCCACAACGTCGCTATCGATGCACGCTACGATTCGATCGGCGCGGTCGCGTGTAACTTGAACACCTATTTGAACGGATCGATTTGGCATACCGAGAATTATTTGGCACACCAGCTGCCATCCTCTCTCCTCCCTGGAAGCTACAGATGGGCCCTCGATTGCGTGTCGCCACACAACACGCACAGCTCGGCAGAAGCGACCTTGTCCGTCACACCAAAAGTCAGCGCGAAATGGCAGGTGAAGATGACTAACACGCAAGCGGCGGCGCTCACGGAAAGCCAGGAAGGACCTTGGCGGGAGGTCACACCTTATTCGCTGTACAGGGACATTGTCTTGTACGGATCGAATACTTTCCAGACCTGGACCATCAATCAGTGGTTCGGACAGCGATATATCAGCGAGTATGCAGACCATTGTGAAGTAAAGTCTTACGGGCTGCCTCCTGATGGGACCTGGTTTACCACCCAGCCACGGCCAGCGGATGGCTTGCCAGTCATTAATGATGAAAATTCACCATTGTGGTACGGCCAACAATTTCCAACGAGCCATTGGTTCGCACCGCTTCAATTGGGTAATCCGCAACCGACTTATCGGGGCTACCTATGGCATTTGAGGTGTTGGAATAATTATGATTCGGTAGACGCTTATATGCATGGAAAATTGGCAAACTAGTCTCACTAGGGAACCTCTGAACAAGTCCGGAGCCGCGATAGCCCCCTGAGTCAGGGGGCGAAAAACCGCAGGTTTTTCGGGGTGTGGCAAGCAATAAGCTGTGTAGCGAAGACGATGTGGTGACTTATTCAGAGGTTCCCTAGGTAAGGATTAAAGGAGGCCGGTTCGATACGATTTCTTTGGAAAGCACGTCGGACCGGCCCCTTTTCACGTGACCAAGAGCCTGCGGCCATCCGCGCAGCAACAATTCCTGGATGCATAACTACCATCGCCTAGTCAAAGGTAAGTCACGCAACGAGTTGTTGATGCATCCCGACGATCTCGCCTCGCACGGCCTCACCCGATCAAACCCAGGACACCCATGAATCTGAAATTTCCTAGCCCACGCCGTGCCTAAGGACCGGTTGAGTCGCGTTGCGGACGTACGCGTGCTTGGAAAACGCGATTGGCGCAGGCGCACCGTTCAATCGATGGAAGCTTCTATGTAAGTGCGGCGGTGATTGCGGTGCGGCGCGCAACGGCCGTTCACGCCAACCCTGCACCAGTTGATGCGCAAGGTCCATCGGAAACCGCCCAGCGGCAATCCAGGACGCGCCGCTGCGGCGTCCTGGACCATCAGCACTTCCAGGACGCCGCGTACATCGATGACTCAAGGATTCTCGAAACCGTTGGCGAAGAGCACCGGATTTGCAGCGTAGCTATTCCAGAATCCTCCGGTCAGCGTGTAGGGTCCTGCCGAGTTGCGCGGCGACGCGGTAGATTGCGCCACGGTACCGACCAGCGTAAATGGGCCGGCCGCGGTCGCGGTGGTCGTTCCACCGGCGGCAATGACTTCCTTGTCGATGCGGTAGGCACCAGCGCCACCCACTTTGGGCAGGTCGAACCGGGCAGTATCGCTGCCTGAGCAGAGCAACAGCAGGATCGGCAGCGGGCTCATCGATCGGCTCCGAATTGTGCTTCGATGCGCGCGAGCCGCGCCTGGAGCTTTGCGATCTCGGCTTGCTGCGCAGCGATGGTGCTGGTCTGTGCGGCGACGATGACATCGAGTTCCTGCAACGCGGCGATCGCGGTGATCTGCATCGGATGTGTGTCGACTTGGAGGATTTCGCTGTCCGCGCTCTTGGCAAGGCCCGGCAGGTACTCGCCCGAAGATTTGACCGCGTCCGGAAACACCTGCGCGAACTCCTGCGCAATGACGTTGTAGTAGCTCACGTCGGCCAGATCCGGATGCGCGCCAAGGTAGGCATCGCTGTACCGATAGGTCACTGGATGCAGCGCACGCAGCGTCGCCAGTGCGTCGCGTATGTCGCGCACCTGGGTTTTGATGCGCGCATCGGAGTTCGACAGCCAATCGCCGGGGCTGCTTTTCGAGGCGTTGCCCGTAACTTCAAAAGCATTGCCGGTGGTGTCGTTGGGAACTCGACCGACCCCGACGCGGCCGTCGACAGTAACGACGAAATCATCGTTGACCGCATCGGTACCGGTGCGGATCGAAACACCGGAAGGATTTTGCGTGCTGTTGAATTGCAGCGCAGCGGGTATTCGTCCCGGCGCTTGCAGGCGCAGCGCAGCGCTGCCCTGCACCTGCGTCGCAGTTGAACTGCGAATATCGAGGAAGCTCTCGCCATTGCGCTCCAGCGCGAGCACCGGCGCGGTTGCCGGTGGCGAAAATCCGGACAGGGCGCTCTCCGTCACGTGCAACATGGCGCCGGGCGCATCGGTGCCGATACCGACGCGGCCGTTCGACTCTTCAATGACCAGACGCTCGGTAAAACCGGCGCCGCCCACGCGAATACTGAATTCGTCCTGGCTACCGTCGTAGCCAAAGAGCGTGCGGATAGCGCCATCGCCGATCGCAAATCCAGTGAAGGCATCGCCATCTGCGTTGGCGAGGTCGATGAGGTTGAAGCCTCCCTGGTTACGGTAGATCGTCATCATCGACTGCGTTCCCAGCCGGGTGCCGCCTCCGTTCAACGTGAGATGGCCATTCGGATCAATGACCATGCGCGACCCCGCCGGCGCGCCGCCACGGAACACCAGGCTGTTGGCGCCTTCGCCGTTGCCAGTGCCCGTCGAGATCATGTTCCAGGTGCCCCCGCCGCCACTGTTGACGAGGTCCAGCCAGGTGCCGCCGGGGTTGGACCCGGCGAATCTTGCGATCACATATTCGCTGGCCGAGGCACCAATGCCTTCGATTGTCGCGATCGGTGCCAATGCGTTCACGCCGATCCTGCCGGTCGCGTTATGTACCGTGCCCGCACCGTTGGAAGTCCACGCCAGCGATGCATGCGCAAACAATGCGGTGTCTGCCGAGAACGCCCGCGGCACCGCCGTCATCGGCGTGCGCGGCAGGCAGACGAAGGTACCGGTGCTCGCACCAGGCCGCACGCAGATGTCGAGGTAGGGCAGCACCGATCCGTCGATGACATCGATCGGTGGCGCCGGCAGATTGAGCGTGAATAATCCCGCCGCCACCGCCACGTTGTCATGAAACATGCTGCTGACCGGTGCCGGAACCGCGCCCGTCGGTGTCTGATAGACCGCGGTGAGAAAATCGTAGCTGCCGGTAGCCGGTGCGCCGACATCGGTCAGATAGCCCTGATAGCCATATGTGCTTGTGGACTGGGCGCATGCAACACCGCCCAGCCCCGACAGCAGCGATAGAATTGCAACGACAAGCAGCAGACGCATGATTTTCTCCGTTTGAGGCCGCAAGACGCTGCCTTTCATCCGCATCCACGGAGTAAGCGGCGCAATCCCGCCAACTTCGGCGCAGGATAGGTAACAATGCGCGCATGACAGATTCTCAGCGCACGGCCGCGTGGCTGGAACAGGCGCGTACCGGCGATCCGGATGCGCTGGCGCAGGCGTTTGTCGAGGTCTATGGCGAGCTGCGACGCCTCGCCCATGGTCAGCTGGCCGGGCAATACGGCCGCACGCTGCAAACCACCGGTCTGGTGCACGAGGCCTATCTGCGCCTGGCGGGACATGCCGCGCCGATCCACGATCGCGGACACTTCTTCGCGCTGGCGGCGCGCGTGATGCGCCAGGTCATCATCGATTTTGCGCGCGAGCGTCTGGCCGCGAAACGTGGCGGGGGCGAGCGGGGAATTCCGTTGGACGACGTAGATCCAGGGGAATTGAAGCAGGCCGAGGAAATGATTGCACTCGATGACGTACTGCAAAAGCTCGCACGTCTTGATCCGCGCCAGGCGCGTGTGGTGGAGTGCCGATACTTCGCCGGACTGACCGAGCCGGAGACCGCCGAAGCCCTCGGCATCAGTGAGCGCAGTGTGCAGCGCGATTGGCAGCAGGCACGCGATTGGCTGCGCGGGCAACTGGCATGAAGGCTTCGAAGCATCGGGTCGCGGCATGACCGACGACGCATTTCTCAGTCCTGGCGGCGCGCTGCGCGGGCCTTTGTTTGCGCGCCTGATGGACCATGTCGGCGTGCATGCCGAACCAAAGCCCGGTGATCGCATCGGTGCGTTCCGCATCGAACGTGCGCTTGGCCATGGCGGCATGGGCACGGTATTTCTGGCGACGCGTGCCGATGGCGTGTTCGAGCAACAAGTGGCGCTGAAATGGGTACGCGGCGCATTGCATAGCGACATGCGCCAAGCCCTGGCGCAGCATGAGCGGGAATTGCTGGCGGGCCTGGATCATCCCGGCATCGCGCGCCTGATCGACGGCGGGCGCAGCGATGCGGGTGCGCAGTGGTTTGCGATGGAGTTTGTCGACGGCCTGCGCCTGGACATGCATGTGCGCGAGCATCGCTTCGACCTGCGCGCGCGCCTGCGCCTGCTGCTGCCGATTTGCGAGGCGGTCGCGTTCGCGCATCAGCGACTGGTCATCCACCGCGACATCAAGCCATCGAATGTGATGGTGGCGCGCAGCGGCCAGGTGAAGCTGCTGGACTTCGGCATTGCCGCGCTGACTTCGGCCGGAGCCGCCGCCAGCCGCGCCATGACTCCGGCCTGGGCCAGCCCGGAACAGAGGCACGGCGAAGCGGTGACCACGGCGTCGGATGTCTATCAGCTGGGACTGCTGCTGGCCTTCCTGATCGACACGCGCCCCTGGCAGGCGCTGGCATCGGCGGCAATGAGTGGCACGCATATCGACAACGAACCCGCCGCGACGGCGCCCACATTGACGATGATCCGCGATCGCGACCTGCGCGCCATTGTCGCGCAGGCCACGGCGGCCGCACCCAACGATCGCTACACCTCCGCTGCCGAGTTGGCCGGCGATCTGCAGGCCTGGCTGTCGCGACGCCCGGTTGCGGCGCGCCATGGCGGCGCGCTCTACCACTTCAACCGACTGGTCATGCGCCATCCCTGGGCACTGGCTTCCAGTCTGCTGGCCGCCGCAGCGTTGATCGCGTTGACCCTGGCGTTGGCGGTTCAGCGCGATGCGGCGCAACGCGAGGCAGCTCATGCCGCCAGCGAGGCCCAGCGCGCACGCCAGGAAGCCGAACGCGCGCAGTCGGCGGTGGCCTTCATGGGCGAGATGTTTGGGCAGGCGCAGCCAGGGGTGCATCGCGGCAGCGTGCCCACCGTCGAGGATGCGCTCGCCACCGGTGGCGAACGCCTGCTGGCGGATACGACGATGCCGCCCAGCCTGCGCGGTGATCTGCTCTCGCGGCTCGGCGCCATCCATATCGAACGCAGCGAATTTGGCCGCGGCAAGCGCCTGCTCGAAGCCGCGGTTCCGGCATTGCGCATGCCATCGGCAGATCCGCTGCGGCGTGCCGAGGCGTTGGGCTATCTTGGCTATGCGCTGGACTACAAGGATTCCGAGCGCGCGTTTGCGTTGCTCGATGAGGCGCTGTTGCTGCTGACACAGTCACCGCAGAACCACGAACTGCGGCTGCGCTTTCAGCGCATGCGCGCCAGCATCCTGTTTGGTATCGGCCGCCCCGGTGATGCCGCGGATGCGCTGCGCGCGGTTCTGACTGAGGCAGAGCTCCAGCTCGGAACACGGCACGCCGAAACTGCCATGGCCCGCGTTCTAATGGCGATTGCATTGAACGCCAACGATCGCCCGGACGAAGCACTGAACTATGCGCAACAGGGATACCGCGACCTGCAAAATCAGCTTGGCGCGAACCATCCGCGCACGATTCAGGCTGGTAATAGTTACGCTTCGACCCTGTATCGCCTGTCGCGCTATGCCGAGCAGGACAGCACCCTCGATGAGTTGCTGCCGCAGGCCACAAAGCTCTGGGGTGCGACGCATCCGCGGGTGGCACTTCTGCTGACCTGGAAGGGCGCCGCCGTACTTCATCTTGAGCGCGCTGCCGACGCCGTGCCGGTACTCGAACGCGCCGCCGCCATCTACGAGGCGACGCCGCCCGAGGATGACCTGGGTAGCCCCAACACACTGGGCGTGCTCGGCGATGCCTATGCGCAGCTGGGGCGCAACCAGGAAGCGATGCAGACTTATCAACGCATGCTGCAACGCGAACGCGAGCGCACCACCGCCCTGCCGCCCGACGACGGCGCGCGCGCGCTGAAGCCGGCGCGATTGCTGGTGACGCTGGGCCGCGATCGCGAAGCCCGCGCTGCGCTGGACGAAGCTGAGCGTCGCATGCAAAACGCGGCGCCGACCAACACTGCCGTCAGAGACGAAATTGCACAGCTGCGCATGCGGATTGATGGCAAATGAGGAATCCGGACGTGCATGGTCCTGCCTTGACGTTGTAGTGCGGCGAAAGAAATGAAACAAAGAAATGGACACCCACTCTGAAAGAAATGCGAAAGAAATGGACCCACCCACTCTTCAGCGCACCAGGAGCGATCCTGAATTCGTTTCTTGCTTCGTCGCCTGACCTGCCGTGGAGCGACGCCACCCTCGAAGGCACCGCTACCATCCTGTTGTCGGGGTGCTGCATGAACCATTGCGGCAGCCAGTTCTATCGACACAACACATTGACCCCTGTTTCGCTTGTATCGCGCCATCGGCTCCTCCCTTGCACTCGCCGTCGCAAGCAAGCAAGATCAAGGCCGGGTTTTCTACGGCTTCGTTAGGCCTCGCAAACACACACACGCCATGGCACCGTCCACCCCTCCCACCCTGTACGCCTGGCTCGGCGGTATAGAAGCACTCACGCGGCTGACTTCCCGCTTCTATGAGCGCGTGCCGGAGGTCGAGATCCTGAGGCCAATCTTCGAACACATGGGTGCAGACCACCCAGCTCACGTGGCCGCGTTCCTTGCAGAAGTTCTCGGAGGGCCAGCTGTGTACTCCGCAAAGCATGGCGGTCACCCCGAGATGATTCGTCATCATCTGAATCGCCACCTCACGGACGAACAACGCAAAGCGTGGCTGTCACTCCTGCTGGACACAGCAGACGAACTCAAGATGCCTGACGACCCGGAGTTCAGGTCAGCCCTGGTTGCCTACCTTGAATGGGGAACCCGATTGGCAGTCATCAATTCGCAGCCTGGCGCTGCGGTAGACGAGGACGCGCCCATGCCCAAGTGGGGCTGGGGCGAAGTCAAGGGTCCCTATTTGCCTGGCTAGCGCAAACCGGGGTCTTCAGAGGACCTTTTCGGCAGCCAGTTCCTTTGAATCAGCACGCCGCCCCTGTTTCACGAAACAGGAATCATGTCCAGCAATCGTGTTCGCTGTTCACTGCCAATTTGCAAACGACTGCCGAGGTCTCTCCACCAGTCAAGCTCCTCCCGCGCCGACGTGAGATTGTACGCATGCGCTCCTTTCATTTTTATTCGCGCAAGATCGGTGGCGTGCCGGTCACTTTCTGTTGCAGCTATTCCAAGGACTTCCAGCACAAACGCCAGGGCAACTCCCGAAAAACACTCCTGGCGTGAACTTTGCTCATTTAGATCGCAAGATATCTCCCTCATGAATCGGACGCAGGCATCATCTGCCGCGCCTTCATTTATTGCCACACTCGTCGCGATCATATTTCGTAAAAATTCACACTCATGCGGCGCGCCTAATGGTTCACGCTTGTTGCAATACAAAAATATCGCCGAAATGGCAAACAACAAGTAGGGGTCGAGGCGCCTTAAAGCATCCTGCCTGCAAGCATTTATCGCGTAGGCATACTCGTAAACATCCTCGGAGGGAAACCGTGCCTCCTCAATGGCACGCGCGATCTGAATGACGCTAATTTCGTCGTTAGGAAACATGAACCCATCAAGCTGCGTCAGCGAACAATACGCATCATCAGATATTTTCCCTGAGGCCATTTTTAACAAATAATGCACATTGCCAAAAGTTGCGTCAATCACAGAATCCGTCCTTGCGCGCCTCGCGAACACTGCGGAAAACCGGGGTCACAGAACCATTTCGGCAGCCAGTTCCACCGAACTGGCACACCGACTCATGTTTCATTCGTTCGAGCAATCGTCATTTATTCGGATCCCCGAATCCCACATGAAAGTGCAAATGTTTGGAATCCTGGTATAGCCCGAGATTCGTTGTAACGCGGCAACCGCCGTACTTCGCCTCTACTTCCGTAGCGATCTCGCGTACGACGTCCAATAGTCGGTGGACAATGGATATATCGTGACCACCCAAATCCGTTAGCGAGGGAACGTGAACCTTCGGTATGACAACAATATGGACTGGCCAATAGGGTCGCGTATGATGAAACGCCAGTATCTCTTCGGTCTCCAGAACGACCTTTACAGGTGTTCGCCCGCTCAATGCCTCATCACAGTAGAAGTCGCTTTTCATGGGTTCTGTCCGGGCCTACCGCCCCGTTAATCCGCTGGTCCGTAGCGGTTGGTTTGAACGACACACTGTCCAGCGGTCGACTTGAACGCATAGTCAGGTGCCATGCCTCAGAGAAGAGCTGATGATTTTGATGACGGTACCATGGCCCACAATACGTGACGCTTGTTGCACGGTGGCCTTGAAACCGGGCTGCCTGCCTGAGCGCGACACGGGTCCTGATCGGGGTCGGTTAACAATACGCTGAGCGGCGCGCCTTGCACGGCTCGCGTTGAACCCCATCTTGCAGGGCATCCCCATTGGCCCCACCATGATCCCTCTTTCCATTCTTGATCTTGCTCCCGTCACCGTGGGCAGCACACCCGCGCAGACGTTCATCAATACGCTCGATCTCGCGCGCGCCGGCGAGCGGTTGGGCTACCGGCGTTTCTGGCTTGCCGAGCACCACAATATGCCGGGCATCGCGAGTGCGGCGACGGCGGTGCTGATCGGGCATGTGGCCGGTGGCACATCCACGATTCGCGTGGGCGCGGGCGGCATCATGCTGCCCAATCATTCGCCGCTGCAGGCGGCCGAGGCTTTCGGCACGCTCGGCAGTCTGTATCCGGGCCGCATCGATCTGGGACTGGGTCGCGCGCCCGGCACCGACCAGGCGGCGGCGCAGGCGTTGCGACGCTACTACGCCAACGCCGAGGAATTTCCTGCTGACGTGGTTGAGCTGTTGAAATACTTCGAGCCCGTGCAGCCAGGACAATCCGTGCAGGCGGTGCCGGGGGCGGGCGTTTCGGTTGAAGCCTGGATACTCGGCTCGAGTCTGTTCGGTGCGCGACTGGCGGCGGCGCTGGGCCTGCCTTACGCGTTCGCGTCGCACTTCGCACCCGATGCGCTCGACCAGGCGCTTGCCGTGTATCACCGTGAATTCAAACCCTCGAAACACCTCGTGCAGCCACACACGATGCTCGCCCTGAATGTGGTGACCGCAGACACCGACGACGAAGCTGCGCGCCTGTTCACCACCCAGCAGCAAGCTTTCGTGAACCTGCGTCGCAGCCGGCCGGGGCTGGTCCCGCAGCCGCTGGAAAGTGCAGCCGCCATCGACGACTACTGCACGCCTGTCGAAAAGCACATGATCGACAGCGCCCTGGCCTGCCGCGCCGTGGGTGCGCCGGCCACCGTGCGCGCAGCGATGCTGGACTTCGTCGAACGCCATCGCCCGGACGAACTCATCCTCACCGCCAATATTTTCGACCATGCCAAGCGGGTGCGTTCTTTTGAATTGACGATGGATGCGTGGATGTCATGAAAAGGTAGCCCGGATGAAGCACAGCGCGCTTTCAACAGCGGAGCTGGTCATCCTGGGCTTGTCGCCAAACAGCCCCGGGTTGCGTTGCGCTTTATCCAGACGCACTACGCACTACGCAGGCAATAGCCGCTATCGCGCACCCGGCAACCGCACCGACAGGTCGCGCAGTTCGCGCAACAGCGCAATGCTGCCGTCCGAGCTCAATTGCGCCGGCTGAAACACATCGTTGGCGGCGTAGCGCAGCACGGTGTCACCACGCAGGATCGCGCTCGATACGTAGCCCATCGACCAGTCGGAGAAATCGCGTGTCGTGATCTCGGCGTAGCGCAGAATCACGGCATCGCTGTGCCGAGGATCGCGAAGGATGCGGTTGTACGTGGCATTCACTGCATTTCGCTCACCTTCGAGGCACTGCAGGAAATAATCGACGCTGAAGCACAATGCACCGGTGACGCCGGCGCGCGCATTGTTGCGACGGGAAACATCGACGATCGATGTCAACTCGGTGCCGGCCGTGCCGGGCACGAGTCTGCTGGAATAGACCAATTGAATGAGCCGCATCTGGCGATCCTGGAGTCTGCGAAGCCCGAATTAAATCGCGCGAGACGTGTTGTCCTGGTGAATGCGGTATCGGTACAAAGCGGGTCGGGTGCCATAGACGACACTGTCGCTACCGTGCGAGTGACACAGCGACAAATTGTGTCCGCCGAACCCCTGTGTTGTCCGAACGTTTCGACGCGTTGGAGTACACGCTGCGTCAACGAAGTCGCGCTTGGGCCGCGCCGTCGCCAGGCCGATGGCAATGAATTCCGTGCAGCGTGATCTCCACGCCGATCGGACCACGTATGCGATGGGGACACCGAATCGGCTGATCGAGGCCGACGGATCGCACACTGAAAAGGATCCCCGATGAAACGCGCTGGACACATTATTGCCTTGCTGTTCCTGTCGATTGCCTGTGGCGGCACACAGGCTCAGATATCGACTGCACCGACACTGCCGTCGCCCGACGGTTCCTGCCCGCTCGGCATGCATATCGTGCATGCCAGTGGCGCAATCGGCATCGTCGACCCGGATGGCTTCGTAGCCACGCCGGAAACGCTGGCCGAGTACCGCTGCGAAACGGATCAATCCGTCAGCGCGCTGAGCTGCGGCGCGCATGGGGCGGCCAGCGAAATCGGCGGCGTCGCCGCCTGTGCATGCGACGCCGGTTATGCCGGAAGCGCCTGCGATGTTTGCGCAACCGGCTACGAACACAGCGGCCTGTCGGCACTCGTGTGCAACGAAAAACCGGTGAATCGAGATCTCGTGATCATGGGCGCGGAACGCACCGTACCTTACGGCGGATCGACAGTGCTGACCGCCGAGGTGCTGATGCCGCGCCCAGGTGCGAGCACGTTCGCGACCGGCGCATGGCGGCTGAGCGGTGATCCAGAACGTGCCGGCTGTCTCTCCATGCCCGGTCAGACCGGCGCTTGCGTGGCGTCGGTCAGCGGCACTCAAGTGGTGTACTCGCCGCCGGCCCAAGGCACCGCGATCAACTCGTTCGAGATCCAGTTCATTCCCGATTCCGGGCCTGCGCTCAAGGTCGATGTGAAGGCCGCCCCACACGAGGAAATGGCGATCAACGGCTGGGCGGTGAGCCAGACGCTTCCAGTGGTGAACGGGTTTCTCGATTTCCTCAAGGCACGTTGCGTGGGCGCAGCTTCGCTCGGAATCGCCAAGCACGGCAAGGTGATGCTGGCGCTGGGCTTTGGTCGCATGGATGGCCGCAACGCCGAAACGATTTTCAACAGTGGCTGCAGCAGCGACAGCATCGATCCCTATCGTCCCTCCGCCGCAGAGATGCAGTACGACACGCCGTTCACCTTCGGCAGCGTCAGCAAGGCCGCCGCGTTCGCGACCGCGCGCTGGTCGATCAAGCGGGCGCTGCAGGCGCAGGACGTCGATGTGCGGCTGATCAATCAGTCCGCGTCGCGCGTCGTCACTGCCAATCGCATCACCACCGGCGCTGTGCATCTGAGCGTGTGGAATCTCGCCGGCAACGGCGCGCTGACGCGAACGGGCAGTGCGTTTGCGCTGGTCGCGAAGGATTTCTCGCTGGTGCGGATGACCGATACGCGCTTCGTGCTCGCTGCGCGCACTGCGCAGGATACCTTCGATCTTTACGCCTACGCGATCGATGCCAACGGCGTGCCGGCGATCACCGATTCGATCATCGGCGCCACCAGGATCAAGCAAGTCGAGGTCACCTCGGTCCTCGATCAGCGCATCGTCGTCGGCCTGCGACGCAGCGACGACACACTGCAGATGCGTGTCGTGAAACTCGAAGCCAATGGCAGCCTGACCCAGCTCGACAGCGAGAACGGCGGCGTTGCGCGTCATATTCGCCTGGTGTCGTTGCCGGGCACCACGCGCGTCGTCGGTGCGGCGCGGCTGGGTTTTCCGGACGTGCTGAAGTTCATCGTGTGGAACGTGGCGGCCAATGGCCAGCTCACACGCATTCATCAGACCGAGCTGGACAGCCATTACAACGAGATCGGCAAGTTCGAAATGAGCGCGCTGAACAGCACGCGGGTGGTACTCGCCACGCGACGCTGGGAACACGAGCAGGTGAATCTCGATGTGCTGGCGATCGGTGCCGGCGCAGGCACAGTTGACGTGCTCGGCGGCACCGCCACACCGTCGGCAGCCGTCGACTTCCGCCTGCAGTCGCTGGACGGCAGTCGCTTTGCGCTCGCCAGGCGCGACGCCAGCAATTTCACTTTGCTCAGTCAGTATGCGGTCACTGCGCAAAACACAGCAATGCAAGTCGGCGCCGCGGTTTCCGCAGGAAAATTCGCAGCACTCGACATGGCCAATACATCGGCGGCCGGGTGGGGCGCCGGCTTTGTGATCGCCGCGCGCGACCTGGGCAATCCGATGCGGGTAAGCACGTGGGACGTGGGCGCGAACACCGTGGTCAAGCTCAAGCATGAAATGGGACTGCTGCCCGTCGCCGATTACACGTGGGTCGACAGCGACGTTGAGGCCTTGATGCTGACGCGCTTCGATTTTGCCGACGGCCTGCTCTCGAAGCGGTTGCACGACATCGTCGCGGGGTACGTCGAACCACCGATGCATTTCAACGCCAGCTCCGGCGGCAACGCCTGCACCGCTACGCAGGCTGCGGGCTATCCGTTCGCGGACGCAAAGTGGAAGAACGTGAGCCTGCGTTGGTTGATGTCGCACAGTGCCGGCCTCGATTCGGGGACGGTGCCGTTCGAGTCGCTCTACAAGAACAACATGGCTGCGCTGCGCGGGTTGAATACACCTGACCAATGGAAGGCCGAGCAGGACCTGCTCTCCGACGAATGGGGCGCGCAGAATGTAAAAGACGCACGCGTCGCGATCGGCCTGGAAGCCGAAGTAGATGTGGATTCGCCGGATGGGTTCCTGGTGCCGCGCATCAATCTGGAAGACCTGCTGGTCGGTTCGGCCTCCACTTGCCTGCCCAATCCGCAAGGCACGTCGGTCTATTCCAATACCGACTCGGTCTGGATGCGCGCGATCATGGAGCACCTCACCGGTCAAAGCTACACCGCGCCCGTCGGCGATGCATTCGCCGTTCAAGGCACGCTGCTGTATGAGTTTGCCAAGGCGGAACTTGGCGTGGTGTCCAACGGAGTGACCGGTCTGAACTCGCGCCCGACCGCACCGGATGCGCAAGGCAATGACGTTTACACCGGCGCCAACGCCCGCTTGTGGGAACCGGCCATCTCGCGCTATTACACCAAGTACTGGGACATGAAACGTCTGCATTGCACCTGGAGCAACGGCAAATGCACGTTCGCCAATCCCGCCGTCGGCCCAACACTCAGCTGGCTCGGCGAGAATGAACAGGTTCCGCTGCTGCTGTCGACCAACGGCGAAAGCGCCGCCACCGGCACGCAGTCCGCGCAGTTGCTGCCGCATCTGAAATACATGTCCAGGTTCTGGTCGTCCGGATACGAGACTGATCCTGCGATCGGTGAGCCGCGCAAAGGCGTATGGACCGTGGGGCGAGCGCACAACGGCGTTGCCAAGGGGGCGTACGGTTTCGCGATGCAGTACGGCGGCAGCAACGTTTGCCCCGGCATGGAAGGCGTCGATGTCATCCTCGCACTCAATCAGGCCAACGATGCCATCTGCCCCGACGGATCGTCGAGTTGTCCGGACGAAGCGTTGCCCTACAACCAGTTGAAACCGATGCTCGACGACCTGCTCTGCAATATCGACTGGACGCAGGCAACGCCGATCCCCTGGCTCAACGATTGAACGAATGATTGAAACCCTTCTCCCGCCAGCGGGAGAAGGTGGCCGCAGGCCGGATGAGGGAAACGTTTGACGGTGCTGGATGTTGTGGCGCTGTTCGCGGACACCGAACACCGTCGCAGGTTTTCCTCACTTTTGAAGCTCTGAATAAGTCCGCACTTCGACTTCGCTCTACCGCTTAGTGCTTGCTACACCCGCAAAAATCTGCGGTTTCGCCCCCAGCCTCAGGGGGCTATCGCGACTCCGGACTTGATTAGAGTTTCCCTTAGTCACCTCCCACGACGGGAGAGCAGATCGCTGCGACCAGCCGTCATGCCAAACCTTACCGATGTCGCTTCAAACTACTCTGGAGGCACAATGAAACGATACGTGGCCGCGATAACCGCAATGCTGATCTCCTCGTGCGTCCATGCGACGCCACGTTGCGAAGCGTTGTACGCAGAGCATTTGCAGACGGATCTCCAGCTGTCTTACGCGGCATTCGATCAAACAGAGGGCAGTGGATTCCGTGTCCTCGCCAGATCGGGTTGCCTGAAGGAAGCCGCAGATCTGATCGAACGCTACGTCGAACATACCCAGGCACCGGAGCGTTCGCTTCTCTGGCACATCGCTCAGCTGCGTGCTGAACAGGGAGATTCCGCCGAAGCAATCCGGTACGCGCGCAAAGTAGTCACCGAGACCGAAGACCATGTGCGCAATCCACTGCGCTGGAATGACTATGTGCTGGCGACCATCGCTTTCCTGGAGCGGGATAAACCACGCCTCATCCGTCACCGGAATCGAATCGCAGCGGCAGCCGATGCACACTTCGGAAACCAACTGAACCTCAAGTTGATCGACAGCCTGGTTCGCAATTTCGATAAGGACTACAAATATGCCGTCTCCCACATACAGTAGGCCTAAAACCCCTGTTTCATCCTTGCATCAACCCAAATGCACCGGCACGCCTTTGCGGATCGATTCGTAGATGGCCATCATGATCTTCACATCCTGCAATCCCATTTCGCCGGGCACTTTGCTGGGTGTTCCGGTGCGTACGCATTCGGCGAAGTGATCGAGTTCCAGGACAAACTGATCGTCGACGGGGATGTTGATCTCCTTGTCGTCGCTGCGGCGTCCGCGATTGCCGTTGTAGTAAAAACCTGGCTCCAGGCCGAACCAGCCTTTGTCGGTGCCGGCGCGGAAACCCGAGAACCCGTGGGCGCCGTAGCTGGTGGTGCAGTTGGCGATCACGCCGCTGGGAAACTTGCTCTGCCACAGAATGGTTTCGTCGACTTCGCCGAACTTGACCGGGTCGGTCTTGGCTTCGGCGGCGGAAATCCAGATCGGTTCCTCGCCGGTGAGGTAGCGCGTGGCCTGCACGCAATAGACGCCCAGATCCATCAAGGCACCGCCGCCGGCCAGATCGCGGCGCAGTCGCCATTGCTTGGGGTCGCCGATTTCGAAAGAGAAACCGGCATCGATGATCTTCAGATTACCCAGTTCCTTCTCGCGGACGATGCGCACGCATTCCAGATTGTTGGGTTCAAACTGGCACCGATAGCCGACGCCGAGCATCTTGCCCGCTTTCTTCACCACGTCGATCATCTGCTGACAGCGCTCAACCGAAATCTCAAGCGGTTTTTCGCAGAATACGTGCTTGCCAGCCTGTGCGGCCTTGGTGGCGTGATCGAGGTGCAGGGCGTTGGGCGTGACCACATAGACGATGTCGATGTCCTTGTTGCTGGCCATCTCGTGCATGTTGTCGTAGTTGTAGATGCTGTTGGCCGGCAGCTTGTATTTGCCTTTCCACGCCTCGGCCTTTTCCGGCGACCCGGTGACGATGCCGGCAAGACGGCAGTGGCGGGTCTTCTGCAAGGCCGGTGCGATTTGATTCGTGGACAAAGACCCCAGACCGCACAACGCAACGCCGAGTTTTTTGTCAGGATCACTTTTTGCAGTAGCCAGGGAGGCCAGCAACGGTGTAGCAGTCAAGGCGGTGACCTGGGCGATAAATTCGCGACGGGAGCGGTCAGTCATTGCGGTTGTCCCAGTGCAGTGCCGATGCGGCCGGTTGAGAATAGCAAAGACGGATTGCACAGGCCGCTGCCATTGTGGGTCCGACCTGTGGTCGGACGCTTT
>JANMUE010000566.1:0-2030 GCA_031391205.1 Lysobacterales bacterium
TGCTTGAATCGCCCAATGCGCTCATCGTTGACGATGAAGTTGAGACGTAGCGGACGCTCGACCACGATCTTCAGATAGCCGAAGTCCTGGTTGTTGAAGATCTTGCTGACGAACAGCGACTTCGATTGATCGCGCTTGGGGTCGATGTTGGTTTGTATCTCGGCGACGGTGCGGCGTACATCGTGCTGGAACTCGCCATACAACTTGGTGAGCACGGCAATATGGTCCGGGGCGCCATCAGTGGCATTGCCAATGCGCTTGCGCTTGTCGCCCAGACTCTTTTTCATCTTCCATGCAAAGTCGGTGGCATTGATGAGCTGCACCTTGCCCGCCCGCTCCGGGCGCTTGCGGTTGGTGACGATCCACACATAGGTGTAGATGCCGGTGTTGTAGAACAATTGATCGGGCAAGCCGATCACCGCTTCGAGCATGTCGTTTTCGATGATCCAGCGACGGATATTGCTCTCGCCACTGCCGGCATCGCCGGTGAACAGCGGTGAACCATTAAAGACAATAGCGATACGCGAGCCTTCGCCACCTTCTGTCGGCGCGGGTTGCATCTTCGAAATCATGTGCAATAGAAACAACAGTGCACCGTCATTGATGCGCGGCAGCCCGGGGCCGAAGCGGCCATCGAAACCAAACTCGTTGTGTTCGTTGGTAACGTGATCTTTTTCCGGCTTCCACTCCACACCAAAGGGTGGATTGGCCAGCATGTAGTGGAAGCGCTCATTGGGATGGCCATCGCCATCGACAAATCCTTCCTTGGCTTTACCAGTGCCCAGCGTGTCACCAAAGGCAATGTTCTTTACATCCTCATTCTTGATCATGAGATCGGAGCCGCAGATAGCGTAGGACTCGGGGTTGTACTCCTGGCCAAACAACCGCACGTCAGCGCTGGGATTGAGTCCATTCTCAGGATCTTTAATCAGCTTCTCCGACTCAGACAACATGCCGCCGGTGCCGCAGGTTGGATCGTAAATACGGATCAGCTTGTTCGACTTGTAAACCAGGTCGTCATAGGTGAACAGGATATGCACCATGAGTTTGATCACTTCACGGGGCGTGAAGTGATCACCGGCCTCTTCATTGGCCTGTTCATTGAAGCGCCGCACCAGATCTTCGAACAGATAACCCATGGCGATGTTTGGAATCTTGTCGGGATGCAAATCCACTGCAGCCACTTGCTTGATGACCTCAAACAGACGGTTGGCATCATCCAGTTTTTCGATTTCTTCTTCGAACTTGAATTTCTCGATAATCGTGCGCGCGCGGGGCGAGAACCCAGCCATGTAGTTGCGCAAGTTGGCAGCAAGCTTGTCGGGGTCGCCGATTAGCTTCTGAAACGTGAACTCGCTGGTGTTGTAGAACGGCACTTTGAGCTTGTGAGTGATGATCTTTTCGATCGCCTCGGAGTCCTTGCCCTCCGCCTTGAGCTTCTTGTCCATGGCCAGGACCTGGCTCTTGTTGCTCTCCAACACGCAATCGAGCCGGCGCAGCACGGTCAGCGGAATCATCACCCGGCGGTACTGGGGCGGACGGTACGGGCCACGCAATAGATTGGCGATACTCCAGATGATGTCGCCGTGCTGTTTAATGGACTCGGAATTCTTCATTGAGTGTTTGACCCAGAGAGCGCGCGGCAAGTGTCGAGGAAGTTCGGAGGTGCGCCCGTGCCACCAGCGACGCCCATCAGGGACTTCACCTCGAAACCGAGAGAGCGCCGCGGTGAGACGCAGCACTCTACTAGCCTGAAAGGCTTGGTGAGAATCGCAGGTGTTTCAACCCGCACAGTGACAAGCCTAGTGGTTGATACTGGTTCGAACATCGACGGTCATCCCTGGGCTCCGGAGCACTGAATTTAGAATTTTTCTAGGCGTCAGGGAGATCAGATGTTCCTGGATACGGGAATGGTGCCGACTGAGGGATTCGAACCCCCGACCCCCTCATTACGAATGAGATGCTCTACCAGCTGAGCTAAGTCGGCGACTTTCCAAAGGGGCGCGCAGTATACGGATTTGGGGGGCGTG
>JANMUE010000602.1:0-2818 GCA_031391205.1 Lysobacterales bacterium
GTCGGACGCTTTCGCTATAGCGGACCTGGTCGGCAAAAGCGTCCGACCACAGGTCGGACCCACAAAGACAGTTGCTCCCACAAAGGCGGACGCGCCAACCCCGGAATTCGGGGTATCCACCCGCTGCGCGAGGCGTCAAGATCGGCGCCACGGAGCGATCCGGATGTGACGGGGTAGGGCATGGAACCAAGGCGAGGGAGTTCCACTACAGGCAATCCGCTGGGGGTGTTGATCGTCGAAGACGAGCAACGCACGCGGCAGCGCCTGTCTGCGGTGATCGAGGCGGCGCCGGGGTTTGAACTCATTGCTGCGGTGGGCAGTCTGCAGGCGGCGCAGCAGGCAGTGGCGGCACGGGCGCCGGATGTGGTGCTGCTCGATCTGGGGCTGCCCGATGGCAACGGCGTCAGCTTCATCCATCACCTGCGCCATCAAAAACTCAGTAGTGAGGTGCTGGTGATCTCGGTAATGGGCGATGAACGCAGCGTGCTGGGCGCCATCGAATCGGGCGCCGGCGGCTATCTGCTAAAGGATTCCAGCGACCGCGAAGTGATCGCTGCGATCGAGCAGCTTTGCGAAGGCGGCGCGCCGCTGAGCCCGGCCATCGCGGTGCATCTGATGCGTCGTCTGCAGACGCCGGTCAGTCCTGCACGTGATTCGGGTGTGCAGCTCAGCGAGCGCGAAATCGAGTTGCTGCGCCTGATCGCCAAGGGGCTTTCCTACGATGAAGTCGGGCGCGCGATGGGGCTGCGCTACAACACCGTCGCCTCCTACGCGAAGGAGTTGTATCGCAAACTGCAGGTGCACAGCCGCTCCGAGGCGATCTTCGAGGCGTCGCAGTTGGGGCTGGTGCAGATCGTGCGGAGTTGAATGTGCGGCGCCATATCCTACCCTGGCTGGTGCCGCTGGTGATCGTGCTGGGCCTGCTCGCGTTCAATGGGCGCAGCGACATCGGTGCATGGAAGATGCTTGACGCCGATGCGCGTTCCTGCGACGCGGCGGTCATTGATTGGCGCCCGACAAAGCTGCCGCATTTCTCGACATCCCACTGCCGCATGCTGCGCGCGCACAGCCATCAACGCACCGCCGGATGGGGCAACGCGATCATCATCATCGGCAGTCTGACCCGCGATGCGCGGGTTTACGTCAACGGGGAAATGGTGCGTGATTTCCTGCCAGGCGACTACGACGCATTCACCAATCGCGCTGTGCTGGTCAGCGTGCCGCATCGCATGTTGAATGCCGACGACAACGAGATCCTGATCCATCTGCAAAGCCGCCCCGGCAGCAGCGAGTACAGCTTTATCCGCGATCTCTACTTCGGTCCGGAACGTGCGCTGACGTCCGCGGTGGAGCGTTCCTGGTGGATTGGCGCGCGCGGCGCCGGCATCGCGATGACGGTGACGTTTGCGATCGTGCTGTTTCTGGTGCCGATTGCATTGGCGCGGCGCGAGGAATCGCTGTATCGCTGGTTTCTGCTCACGCTCGCGGCCAGTGCCCTGTACGTCGCCAACTTTGCGTTGATCCTGCGCCCGATGCCGCTGCTCGCCTGGGGCTTGGTTATTCATTGCGCGCTGGCTGCAGCGCTGTGGGGGTTGCTCAAGTTTTCGAATCGATTTCTCGGCATGGCGCAGTCGCCGGGCGAACGCCGCGTCGGCTTCGGCATTTTGCTGGCCTGCATTTTCCTGATCGCCGAGAGCGCATTGCCGATGCCGGGCGCTCTGCAATTGGCCCTCGACGGTGTGTACCGATTGACCATGCTGGCGGTTCTGGCGTTGTTGGCCCGGCTGTGGTGGCGTCATCGCGCGCGCGCCACGCTGCCATCGCCATCGTGGTTTTCCGGCGGTGTGGCGCTGGTGGCGGTATTGGGTCTGGTCGATAGCCTGCGCGTGTTCGGCCTGTGGCGCGCCGATCTCGCCAGCTTCACCATGCACTGGGGCATGCTGTATCTGCTGATCCTGCTGTTCGCCGCGCTGGCATCGCGCATCCTCACCGCACTGGGCGCCGCCGAGCGCGCGCGTGGCGAGTTGGCGGAAGCGCTGGCAGAGCGTGGCGCGGAACTCGAAGCCGAATTCTCGCTGCGCCGAGAGGCCGAGCAGGCGCGTACCCTGGCCGAAGAACGTCATCGCATCATGCGCGATATGCACGACGGCGTTGGCGGCCAATTGGTGGCGCTGATCGGCCAGGCCGAGCACGATAGTCTCAGCGGCGATGAACTGAAATCGCAGCTGCGCGGCACGCTGGATGATCTGCGTCTGATGATCGATTCGCTGGATGAGGCCTGCGCCGATCTGAGCGTGGCGCTGGGCATGTTCCGCAAACGCCTGGAGCCGTCGTTGGCACGCCTGCCGATACAGGTGCGCTGGAACACCGCCCATCTGCCGGACCTGCCCGCTGTCTCACCCACGGTGGTATTGAACGTGGTGCGCATCGTGCAGGAGGCCATCACCAATGCGCTCAAGCATGCGCAGGCCAGCGTTATCGAAGTCGGCGCCGATTGGTCGGCGGGCGTGCTGACCGTGTCCATCCATGACGACGGCCACGGCATCAACCGCGACGCACCGCAGGGCCGTGGCCTGAGCAGCATGCAGGCGCGGGCGCGGTTGATCGGTGCCGAGCTTGCAGTGGTGAATGCTCAGCCGGGGACCTGTGTGCGTTTCAGTCTGCCGCTGCGGCCGGCAGCGTCGTGATGCTTTGCAGGTTCGGGATCCGACCCGCACGCACTTGATCCTGCCTTTGTAGAGCGGGGGTTTGAACCCGGGTTTTGTGTTTGGGGTGTTTTAAGAGAAAAATACAAAAAACAAACAAAGGAGCAAGACCC
>JANMUE010000062.1:0-1444 GCA_031391205.1 Lysobacterales bacterium
CTTGCGCGGCGAAACCGAGACCATCGACAAAATGAGCAAGCGCATCGAGTACGACTTAGATTACTTGCGCCATTGGTCGTTTTGGATGGACATCAAGATCATTCTCAAGACCATCCGTTTGGTATTTGGCGACTCGAAAGCGTATTAAGAAAGATTTGATAAATTCCCTTCTGTCATTTCGACCGAAGGGAGAAATCTAGCGGGTGCTGGTACCGCACACTCTCGGCAGGAAAGATTTCTCGCGGAGTTTATCCTGAGCCTGTCGAAGGGCTCGAAATGACAGACCAATCAGGGCTTCCCTAACTGAAGCAGCAACGTTGCCGGGTCATCATGCAGCTTTAGTTGGCGACGGTGCTGTTCGCGTAAAAAACCCTGCGCCACGGCGTGATCCAAGAAACTTACCAAGTGATCGAAGTACCCTTGCACATTGAGCAGGCCGCAGGGCTTGGCCTGCAAGCCCAATTGTGTTGAGGTCCACACCTCGAACAACTCATCCAGCGTACCGATGCCGCCGGGCATAGCGATAAACGCATCGGACAACGCCATCATCACTTCCTTGCGCTCGGCCATGGTCTGCACCACATGCAGCTCGGTGAGGCCATGATGCCCCAGCTCCTTATCCATCAGCAGCCGTGGAATCACACCCGCCACGCGCCCGCCCGCCGCCAATACCGCATCGGCAACACTACCCATCAGTCCCACTTGGGCGCCGCCATAAACCAGCGTGATGTCTTGCTGCGCCAGCAACCCACCAAGCTGCCAAGCTGCTCGCGTGTAGGCCGGATCAACACCGGCGCTGGAACCACAGAACACGCAGATGGCGCGCATATCATTAACCACGCAAGCCTTGCAGAAACGCCACCGGATCTTCATTGCGTTCCAGCACTTCCACCAAAGCTGAACCCACCACCACGCCATCCACGTGGCCGGTCATCAGCTTGACTTGCTCATGGCTGCGGATGCCAAAACCGGCGCACACCGGTGCGTGCGACAACGACTTCACCTTGTCCATATAGGCCAATACTTCATCGGGCACGACAACGTTCTTACCGGTGGTGCCGGTCATCGTCACCGCGTACACAAAACCTTCCGCTTGCTTACACAACATGGCCAACCGTTCATCGGGCGTTACCGGCGTGACCATCTGCACCAAGGCCAAACCCTGTGTATCCAGTGCGGCGCGAATGTCTTCGCTTTCTTCATAGGGAAGATCCGGCACGATAAAACCCGCCACGCCCGCTTCGCGCGCAGCCTGCGGCAGGCGGTCGAAACCAAACGCCAACAGTGGGTTGAGGTAACTCATCAACAGAATGGGTGCTTTAGGCTTTTGCGTCGCGTTTTTAAGCGTACTCAGTATCCACTTAAGCGACACGCCTTTGGCCAGCGCCGCACGACTGGAGCGCTGAATAGTCAGACCATCCGCCATGGGATCGGAGAATGGCAC
>JANMUE010000093.1:0-48124 GCA_031391205.1 Lysobacterales bacterium
CGCGGCTCACGCCGCTCCTACATGGTTGCGGCAGCGCCCGCTCGCCACATCGGCGACCCAACTCATCCCGCAACGCTAGTGACCACGCGCGTGAGCATCGACTATAGCTGCACCGCCACCACGACACTCACCATGACCAACATCACCCGCCGTTACGACCTCGACTGGGTCCGCATCCTTGCCTTCGCCGTGCTGATTCTCTATCACACCGGCATGTATTATGTGAGCTGGGACTGGCACGTGAAGTCCCCGTTTGCTTCGAGCACGCTCGAGCCGTTGATGATGCTGAGTTCGCCGTGGCGGCTGTCGCTGCTCTTCCTGGTTTCGGGCGCGGCGACGTCGTTCCTGTTTGCGAAGTCCAGCGAAGGTTTCGTGGGCTCGCGTTCAAAGCGGCTGCTGATTCCGCTGATCTTCGGCATGCTGGTAATCGTGCCGCCGCAGTCGTACTACGAGGTGGTGGAGAACGCCGGCTATGCCGATGGCTACCTGGCGTTCTGGGCACGCTATCTGGCTGGCGACGACACCTTTTGTCGCGACGGTGACTGCCTGGACCTACCGACCTGGAATCATCTCTGGTTCGTCGCCTATCTTTGGGTGTACACAGTGCTGCTGTGGCTGGCACTGCGCCTGGCACCGCGCGCGATGCGGCGCATCACCACGTTCGCGTCGTCGCTGAGTAGCGGGGTGATGCTGATCGTCGCACCGATCCTGATGTTCGGACTGATCCGCATTCTCCTGGTAGGGCACTTCCCTGCGACACACGGGTTGTTCGACGACTGGTACAACCACGCGCAGTACTTCAGTATCTTCGTCATCGGATTTCTGATCGCGCGCAGCGAATCAGTGTGGGAAGGTCTGCGCCGGATGCGCTGGATCAGTCTTTCCATCGCACTGGCAAGCTATGCATTCATCGTCTGGTATTTCTTCTTCAGTCCCTACATCGACGAAAACCCGGGTGAACTGCTGCGCAGCATGCAGCGTCTGATCTATGCGGCGAATAGCTGGTGCGCGATCACGGCGATTCTGGGATTCGCGCGCCAGTTCAATCCTGGCGACAGCGCCGCACGGCGCTATCTGACCGAGGCGATCTTCCCGTTCTATATCGTGCACCAAACCGCCATCGTAGTGTTCTCGCAAGCGATCAAGCCGCTGGCACTGACGCCCGTGATCGAAGGCCCGCTGCTGATCGTGATGACGTTCGCGACATGTTTTGCGATTTTCGAGATCGTGCGGCGTATCCGCTGGCTGCGGCCGCTGTTCGGGCTGAGGGCGTAAACTCAGTGTGGGTCCGACCTGTGGTCGGACGCTCTCAATTCGTTGCCGCCATTCATAGGGAGCGTCCGCGCACAGCGCGGACCCACAGGATCGCCGCTAGCTCCGGGCCAGTGCCTCAATGGCGCGCTGGATGCGCTTCTCCGACACTGCTTCGCGCGTTCCGAGGTCCTGTGCGAACAGCTGCACGCGCAGTTCTTCGATCGACCAGCGGATATCTTCGATGTGTAGGAGCGGCGTGAGCCGCGATTCCATGAGCTGCGGCGCCGTCTGGGATCGTGGCTCACGCCGCTCCCACGATGATTGGATCACCGCGAGCTGCGCTTCGAAATCACGCGCGACCAACATGCGCGCCTGATCTTTGCGCGGATCATTCTGCAGGCGCTCGGCGCGCAGGCGCATGGCCTTCAGATAGCGTGGCAGTTCCTGCAGGCGCTCGATCGCGAACTGCCGCGCAAAGCCCGGAAACACCAGCCGTGTCAGCTGTTCCTGCAAGTCTTCGAGATTGGCCTTGGCAAAGCCCATCAACCCGGGGCGAAGTTTGGGAAGCAATTCAGCGAACGCGGCCAACGTCGCTTCGACGGCTTCCAGGCGTTCCACAGCCAGCACCGATAACTGCCTGGAGATCGCCGCCTCGCTGAGCCGGAACGATTCCACGCTGCGCGATGTCGCGGTATCGCGTGCCAGCAGATCATCGAGCGCACCCTGCACGATGTCGTCGCGCAACTGTTCGGGCGAGGCCAGAGACGTGTAGGCCAGCGCCAGCTTTGCCCCCAGCGGCAACTGCTTTCGTACCTGTTTCAGTTTGTCGGCCAGCGCAAAACGCAGCAGTCGACGCACGCCTGCCGCATGCGTGATGCGTGCCTCGTCCTGCTGCTCGAATACCGCGAGATCGACGCGATGCACACGATCGACCAGCGCCGGATAGGCGTGCATTCCGGACGCTGCGGTAACGCTTTCCGGAATCGGGTGGTCCGGGAAGGTACGCAGATCTTCCTGTGCCAGTTCGCCTGCGGCTTTCTCGGCGAATGCGGTGCGCGCACGCTCGCCGAACTGCTGGCGCAGCGCCACCAGATCTCGGCTCTCGGCCAGCACCTGTTTGCTTTCGTCGAGCAACCGGATGCGCATGCGCAGATGCTCGGGCAGTGCGGCTTCCGATGCTACCCACTCGGGAGACGGCACTTCGATATCCGTCACTCGCTTGAGATAGGCGCCAAGCTCCGCCGCCAGAACGCCATCGCGCTGTGTTTCGGCTTCGACAAAGGCCCGCGCGAAATCTGGCGCCGGCACGAAATTGCGGCGCAGCACCTTAGGCAGACCGCGAATCATTTCCGCGACTTTCGCTTCCAGCAAACCCGGCACCAGCCAGTCGATGCGCGACGGCGTCACCGCATTCAGCCAGGCCAGCGGCAAATGCAGCGTCACGCCGTCATCGGGCTTGCCAGGATCGAACACATAGCTGAGCCGGAAGCGCTCGCGCCCCTGCACGAAATGCTGCGGAAAACGATCGGCCTCGCTGCTGCCCTGCTGCAGCACGTCCTCGATCTGCCATTCCAGCGCCTTCAGCTGCTCGGGCTTTGCACGGCGCGCATACGACTCCAACCCGGCGGCGTTGCAGATTTCCGCTGGCAGTCGCGTCTCCCACCATGCGGCCAGTTCGGTCTCGTCGCGCAGCAGGCCATGCCGGCGCTGCTTGGCTTCCTCGGCGCGCGCCTGCGTCAGCACACTGCGGTTGTGCGCGATGCAGCGCGCCTGCACGTCGATCTCGCAGGGAACCAGAGCCTCGCGGATGAAGATTGCGCGCGCCGCCACCGGATCTATGCTGCCGTAATGCACCGGACGACGCTCGACCAGGGTCAGGCCGAACAGCGTGATCTGCTCGTACGCCATCACCTGGCCACGTTTGCGGTCCCAATGCGGATCGTGATGCGCGCGGCGGATCAAATGCGCGGCCTGATCGATCGCCCACTGCGGTTCGATGCGCGCATTGGTGATGCCATACAATTTCTGCGTATCCAGCAAGGTCGCCGACAGCACCCACAACGGCGGATTCTTTGCCAGCGCCGAACCCGGAAAGATAGTGAAGCGGCGACCGCGCGGCCCGTGATACATGCCCTTCTCGTCCTTGCGCCCCAGATTGCCGGGAAGCCCGGAAATCAAAGCGCGGTGCAGCGCCTCGAAACTCGCCGGCTGATCCGCCGGCAAGAGTTTCCAGCCCAGCTCATCGGTCTGCAGCAGCAGCTGCCGATGCAGCTCGCGCCATTCGCGCATGCGCAGGAAGTTGAGGAACCGGGTCTCGCACCAGTCGCGCAGTTTCGACTGCGTCAGATCCTCATGCGCCAACGAATAGGCGATCCAGAGCTTGAGCACGCCGACGAAGTCGGACTTGGGCTCGACGAACTCGGCATGCGCCGAATCGGCCGCGCCGCGCGCATCGGCAGGTCGCTCGCGCGGGTCCTGGAGCGACAGAAATGCGGCGATGGTGATCATCTCGCGCAGCGCACCGAGCTTCTCTGATTCCAGCAGCATGCGCGCCAGCTTCACATCGATCGGCAACTTGGCCAGTTGCCTGCCGATTGCGGTCAGATGACGGCGGTCTTCGGTGATCGCAGCGAGTTCCTGCAACTGCGCATAGCCTTCATTGGTCGCACGCTCGACCGGGGCCTCCAGAAACGGAAACTGCTCGATCGCGCCCAGCCCCAGACTCATCATGCGCAGGATCACACCGGACAGCGATGAACGCAGAATTTCCGGATCGGTGTAGCGCGCGCGTTGCAAATAGTCGGCCTCGTCGTAGAGGCGATAGCAGATGCCCGGCCCGACGCGCCCACAGCGCCCCTTGCGTTGATCGGCGCTGGCCTGCGATATCGGCTCGATATGCAGGCGCTGAACCTTATGGCGGTGGCTGTAGCGATTGATGCGCGCTTCGCCGCTGTCGATCACATAGCGGATGCGGGGCACCGTCAGGGAGGTCTCGGCGACATTGGTGGTCAACACGATGCGGCGCTTCGGGCCGGGACTGAAGATGCGGTCCTGATCGCGGGCGGACAGACGTGCATACAGCGGCAGCACCTCGGTTTCGCGATACTTGCGCCGCGACAACGCGTCATGCGCATCGCGGATTTCGCGTTCGCCGGGAAGAAACACCAGGATGTCACCGAGCGCATCCTCGCGGGTGATTTCCTCCACCGCATCGGCCAGCGGATCGGAACGTTGCGCGGAGCGCGGAGCGGCTTCGCTGCGGCCGGTCACGGGCTTCGCCGACGCACGCGCGGCATCGTCGATCGCAGGCCGATAACGCACCTCGACCGGAAAGCTGCGTCCTTCGACATTGACCACCGGCGCATCGCCGAAGTGTTTGGAGAAACGATCGGTATCGATCGTGGCGGAAGTGACGATGATCTTCAGATCGCGGCGTCGGTCCAGCAATCGCTTCAGATAGCCCAGCAGGAAATCGATATTGAGGCTGCGCTCGTGCGCCTCGTCGATGATCAAGGTGTCGTAGGCGCTGAGCGTGCGGTCGTTCTGGGTTTCGGCGAGCAGGATGCCGTCGGTCATGAACTTGATCAGCGCGTTCTCACCGACCTGGTCAGTGAAGCGCACCTGGAATCCGACCAGCGCGCCGACTTCGGTCCCGAGTTCCTGTGCCACACGCCGCGCCACGCTGCGTGCAGCGATGCGCCGCGGCTGAGTACAGCCGATCATGCCGGCAATGCCACGTCCGGCCGCAAGGCAGAGCTTGGGCAGCTGCGTGGTCTTGCCCGATCCAGTCTCGCCAGCGATTACCACCACACGATGCTTGCGGATCAAATCGACAATGCGATCGGCCTCGCGCGCGACCGGCAGGGATTCATCCAATTTGATCGCGGGCACGCTGGCGACACGTGCGGCACGTCGGGCCAGCGCCGCATCGAAGACGCGTTGCAATTGCGCAAGATCGTTCGCATCGGCTGATGCGGACGGACTGGCGGGCAACTTGGCCTTCGTCTCGGCGCGATCAAGCGCTGCACGCAAACGCGACTGATCGCGCAGCATGACCTCGCCCAGGCGCCGGCGCATTGCTTGAATGATGTTTGCATCGATTGGGGCTTGGGTTTCCATTAATCCAACAGCTGTTGCCCCGGCGCGCGGGGCGCGTAGCTTAACCGCGCGACAGCCAGGAAACAGGCGGCAACCACTTTGGAATTCTGCCCGTGCATTGACGCCGGAAGCCGGCTGACTGTGAGCGCGGCGAACCCCGGCAGAGATGCGGCTCTCGGCCGGTTCGCCGGGTTTGTACGTTCCGGCAACTGGCTGGCGATTTGCGCGCCTCGTGTAACAGCAAAATCGTCGGTAAATGATTGGTTTTTATCGATTGATGATCATGCTGCAGCGCGGCTTTACAGTATTTCATGAAAACGTTTACATTGGTTCTGCTGCGATCCCCTCGCGGTCACCCCATGAACCCGGAATCCGTTTTTCGATGACAGCGACGATCAGAGATGTGGCGAAAGCGGCCAAGGTGTCGGTGGCAACGGTTTCCCGTGTCATGAACGGGCATGAAAACGTTTCTGCCGATACGCGCAAGCGCATCACCGAAGCCGCACGCCAACTCCGCTACGTACCGGACAGCGCGGCGCGCAGCCTGATCAGCGGACGCACCCAGACCATCGGTGTACTGCTTCCGGATTTGTACGGAGAGTTCTTTTCGGAACTGATCCGCGGCATCGATCAGGCTGCACGCCGGGAAGGCCTGCACATCCTGCTGTCGAGTTCGCACGATGATGCCAAGGAAGCCGTCGCCGCCATTCAGACCATGAGCGGTCGCGTCGACGGCCTGCTCATCATGTCCCCGCATATCGATGCAGGCCTGCTGCGCGACACATTGCCGACGGGCCTGCCCATCGTGCTTATCAACACGCCGGTGGACGACGTCGGTTACGACACCATCGCGATCGACAACTACTGGGGCGCACACGCCATGGTCCGGCATCTTGTCGGCCGCGGCTATCGAGCGATCGCGTTGATCGCGGGACCAGAGCGGAACTTCGACGCGACTGAGCGCGAACGTGGCTATCGCGAAGCCCTCGCCGAATTTCTGCCTACCGCACAACCACGCGTATTTGCCGGTGACTTCAGTGAGGAATCGGGCTATCGCGCCGGCCAGCGCATCATCGGTCTGCGTGATCGCCCCGACGCCGTATTTGCCAGCAACGACATGATGGCGGTGGGCTGCCAGTTTGCGCTCACCGAGGCCGGCCTGCAGGTGCCGCGCGACATGGGCCTGGCCGGCTTCGATGACATTCCGATAGCACGATTTGTTTCGCCGCCGCTGACTACGGTGCGCGTGCGCATTGCCGAACTTGGGCAGCAGGCGCTGGAGCGCCTCGTTGCCGGATTTTCACCCAAGGAGAACGCCTTCACACCGGGCCACACCCTGCGCTCGGAGCTGGTGATCCGCAGTTCCTGCGAGCGACCCGCCATCTCCGCACCCGTATCAGCTCAAAAACCAGGCAGCTCGAAGCAACCGGCTGGCGCGTCAGCCAAGCCTTAGCACCATCGCAATTCATCACCTACACATCGCACATTGGCCTTCATCGAGGGGAAGTTAGATGCGCCATACCACCCGCAACACCCATACCGCCCAACCGCAACCGCTTGCACACCCGCGTCGCCGTCTGTTGGCCTGCGCCATGGCCAGCTGCCTTGCCATGGTCGGAACTGCAGCCAATGCACAAAGCACCGCGGCCACACTGCGCGGCCAGGTCACGGTCTCTGCGCAGCCAAGCGCCGCGCAGGTCACCGCCACCAACACCGAGACCGGCTTTACTCGAACGGTGACGTCGGGCGAGGATGGCAGTTACTCCTTGCTCGGTCTGCCACCTGGCACCTACAAGGTCGATGCCGAGGCCGATGGTAACGTGAGCTCGCAGACTGTCACGCTGCGCGTAGGCCAGACCGCGACGCTCGATCTGCCGGTCGAGACCGAGTTGGAAACCATTGAAGTCATCGCCTCGCAGATGGTTGAAACCCGTACTTCGGAAATCGCCGCGTACGTGTCGCAGGAGCAGATCGCCGCGTTGCCACAGAATTCGCGCAACTTCCTCGCGTTCGCCGACATCGTGCCCGGCGTGCAATTCGAAACACTCGGCGATGGCTCGACGCGGTTGCGCGGCGGCGGACAATCATCCAACGGCATCAATGTGTTCATTGATGGCGTCGGCCAGAAGAACTATGTACTGAAGGGAGGCATCAGCGGCCAGGACACCTCCCGTGGCAATCCCTTTCCGCAAATGGCGATTGCCGAATACAAAGTCATCTCGCAGAACTACAAAGCCGAGTTCGACCAGCTCAGCAGCACTGCGGTCACCGCGGTGACGCGTTCTGGCACCAATGAATTCCATGGCAGCGTATTTTACGATCGCACTTCCGACGACTGGCGCGCTTCATCACCGCGAGAACTGTCAGGCAACGGCAAGACCGAATCCAAGGACGAGCAATACGGCGTCAGTTTCGGTGGCCCCATCGTGGAAGATCTCCTGCACTTCTTTGTTTCCTATGAAGCCAAGACCAGGACCGACCCGAGAGAAATCACCGCCGGTGAAAACGTGCCGATATCGGCATTGCCGCCGGAATTGGCCGAACAGGTTGGCCTGGCCAGTTCGCCGTTCGAAATGGACTTGTTCTTCGGAAAACTGTCCTGGGCACCAGGCGATGCGCATCTGGTCGAGTTCTCCGCCAAGTATCGCAACGAATCGGAGTTGGCCGGTATCGGTGGCGTCAACACTGCAGAGTACGGCAGCACAAAAGATACCGATGAGACCCGACTCGATCTGCATCATCAATTCAGCGGCGAGAACTTCCTGAACGATGCGCATCTGATCTTCGAGGACTCCTACTACAATCCACGGCCGATCACCGATGCACCGGGATATCGACTGGTAACCCGTTCTGACGGCGAGCGCCGCGCCATTCTCAATTCCGGCGGCGGTGCCGATTTCCAGGAAAAGGGTCAGCGCGGCTGGGGCATTCAGAATGACCTGACGTTCTTCGGGCTGAACTGGAACGGCGACCACACGGTAAAGATGGGGGCCAAATACAAATCGGTCAACATCAATGCGTACGAGCAGCAGCCCTACAACCCTCAGTTCGACTATGACATCAGGTTCAGCACGACGATTCCGTTTCAGGTGGTATTCGGTGCACCGGTGCCGGGCAGCGATGATCGCAATGTGGAATCGCGCAACAAGCAATTCGGTATCTACCTGCAGGACGACTGGGAAGTCAACGAGCGCCTGATGCTGAACCTTGGATTGCGCTGGGACTATGAAGAAACCCCGGGCTTTCTGGATCACGTCACGCGCCCCGGCGTGGCGGCGGCACTGCGCGGCTGGAGCAATATCCAGAACACCGATTACGACATCGAAAACTACATCAGCGATGGCTCCAACCGCGATGCCTTCAAGGATGCGTGGGCGCCGCGCCTAGGCTTCTCGTACGATCTCGGCGACGATGAAACCCATGTGATCTTCGGCGGCGCGGGTCGCTCCTATGATCGCAATCTTTTCGATTACCTCGCGCTGGAACAATTGAAGGGCACGTTTCCGGCGTATACCTACCGCTTCGACGCACCCGGCAATGCCTGCACCGGCGACACCTGCCTGGCCTGGGATCCGACGTATTTCAACGCGGAGAATCTGATTGCACTGGTGGCGGCCAATCCGAATCTCGGCGGCGAGTTGAACATGATCTCCAACGATCTGAAGACACCGTATTCGGATCAGTTCAGCCTTGGCATGCGCAATGCGTTTGGCGCGTGGAACAGTTCCGTCACGTTGTCACACGTCCGCAGCTACGACGGCATCGTCTTCGCTCTTGGCAATCGCTACCCCGATGGCAGCTTCCGTCCCGCCGGCACCACATGGGGCGGTCAGCCATGGGGATTCCCGGTGCCCGGCTATGGAACTCTGATTCTCGCCGACAACGGCATAGAGACGCGGCTGAACTCGCTTCTGGTTTCGGTAGACAAACCCTACACGCAGGACTCCGGCTGGGGCGTCACCTTCGCCTATACCTTCAGCGATGCTGAGGAAAACCGGCCCAACGCGGCCGCTGGCGATGAGCACTACGTGTTCGACTACGCCAGCGTCGATCAGATCGGCTGGAAGCGATCCTTGGGCATCGCGCGTCACCGGCTGGTGGCCACCGGCATGATCGATGGCCCCTGGGGCATGATGTATTCAGCCAAGGCCACCTTGGAAAGCCAAAGCACCTACGATGCGGTGAACTGTTTCGATGCCAGCGATTTCAATCACTGCTTCTTCGATCCATACACGCCAAGCGGAACCTTTGGCCGCCGCCAGTTCGATGTCGCCGCCTCCAAGGACTGGGCGTTCGGCGACGACTACAGCCTGAATTTCCGCCTGGATGTGCTCAACGTGTTCAACACTCGCAACTGGAACGAATACAGCAACTGGCGAGGCGGTCCGGGCGAAGCCAACCCCGATCTCGGCAATCGTGGTGAGGGCATCCTGCTGCCGACGCGTACGGTGAAGGCTTCACTGGGCTTCAGCTGGTAAAGCCGCAAAAACTCGTCGGCGATTGCATTCGCGATCGCCGACGACTGTAATAACCGTTGATGAAGGACAACTGGATGACGGCATTTCGATGGCCCCTGCGTTGGCTGGCGACGCTACTGGTTGCCTGCACGCTGCTGCTGCCCGTCCACGACATTTCGGCACGCGACACCCGGGCAAAGACTGCCGATGTTCACGCGCTGCCGGCGTTGTTCGACGATATCGAGCAACGCACGTTCAACTTTTTCTGGGAACAGACCACCGAGCAGAAAGGGCTGACGCCCGACCGGCATCCGTATGACGAGCCCTTCGCCAGCATCGCGGCCATGGGCTTCGCGCTTACCGCCTATCCGCTGGGCGTCGAACGCGGCTGGATCACCCGCGCCGAGGCGCGTCAACGCACACTGGCCACGCTGCGCTTCCTGCAGGATGCACCGCAGGGGCCCGAGCGCAGCGGTGTGAGCGGCTACCGAGGATTCTTCTATCACTTTCTGCATCTGGAAACCGGCCATCGCTTTTCATCCTGGGTAGAGCTGTCATCGATCGACACTTCGCTGCTGCTGGCCGGGGTATTGTTTGCGCAGACCTGGTTTGATCAGGACCATGCAGACGAGAAGGAAATCGTTCGCCTGGCCGAGAGCATCTACGCGCGTGTCGACTGGCGCTTTCTTCAGGCGCGCGCGCCGCTGATTTCGCACGGCTGGTTCCCCGAGCGTGGCCTGATCGAACACGACTGGGCCGGCTACAATGAGGCCATGCTGGTCTACGTGCTGGCCCTGGCTTCGCCCACACATCCTGTTGCCCCCGATGCCTGGACCGCGTGGACGCGCACCTATGAGTGCAGCTGGGGCAGCTACTACGGTCAACAGCATCTGAGTTTCGGACCGATGTTCGGGCATCAGTACAGCCATGTCTGGATCGACTTCCGCGGCATTCAAGATGCCTATATGCGCGGCAAGGGCATCGACTATTTCGAAAACAGCCGGCGCGCAACGCTGGCCCAGTATGCGTACGCACTCGACAATCCCAGCGGCTATCGCCAGTACGGCAACTATGTCTGGGGTTTGACCGCCTCCGATGGCCCCGGCAATTACACCCGCAACGACAACGGCGTGCAGCGCGTGTTCCGCGGCTATTCCGCGAGAGGCGCTGGTCTCAAGGATATGTTCGACGATGGCACCATCGCGCCGACCGCAATGCTCGGCTCGCTGCCCTTCGCGCCCGAACTGGTGGTGCCATCGGCGCAGTCACTGCATCGGAAAAACCGCAAGTACATTTACGGCGAATACGGATTTCTGGATGCCTTCAATCGCAGCTTCGACTACGCCGTACCACTGGATTTCGGACGCCGAATTCCGGGCTGGGGCTGGGTCGCTGATCAGTACCTCGGCATCGATCAGGGGCCGATCCTGACCATGATCGCCAATCACCGCAATGGCCGCGTCTGGGAAGTGATGCGACGCAATCCGCATATCCGCCGCGGCTTGCAGCGCGCGGGATTTACCGGTGGGTGGCTGGAACAGCCGGTGCAGTCGTTGTCACCGATCCCGCAACCACGTTGAGACGCATGCGCCGCATGACGAGGGCAGTGTTGGTCGCCGCGCTGTTGCTCAGCGCCTGCTCATCTCCGCGGGATGCGCGCCTCACCTTGACGTTCTGGGCGATGGGTCGCGAGGGCGAGGCGGTCAGCGCATTGATACCGGAGTTCGAGCGCCGCCATCCCGAATTGCGCGTGGAGCTGCAACAGCTGCCGTGGACCGCAGCGCATTCAAAGTTGCTGACCGCATTCGCCTCTGACGCCTTGCCGGATGTCATTCAACTCGGCAATACCTGGGTGCCCGAACTCGCCGAACTCAATGCGCTGGCGCCGCTCGATGCCGCGCTCGCCGCATCTTCCAGTGTGCAACAGCACGACTATTTTCCTGGCATCTGGGACACCAATGTCATCAACGGCACGCTCTACGGCCTGCCCTGGTATGTGGACACACGACTGCTTTATTACCGGCGCGATCTGCTGCTGCAGGCCGGCTTCGACGCACCACCGAAGACCTGGGCCGAATGGTTGCAGATGCAGGCCGCCATCAAGTCCATGGTCGGGCCGGAACGCTATGCCGTGCTGCTGCCATTGAACGAGTTCGAGCCACTGCTCGCGTTGGCGCTGCAGCAGCCCACGCCCCTGCTGCGCGACGATGCGCGCTACGGCAATTTTCGCAGTGCCGATTTTCGCCAGACACTTTCGTTCTACGCCGAGATGTTCGAGCGCGACTTTGCACCTGCGGCAACGAACACGCAGATATCCAATGTCTGGACAGAATTCGGACGCGGCTATTTTTCCTTCTACGTATCCGGTCCCTGGAACATTGCCGAATTCCATAAGCGGCTACCCCCTGAACTGAAGAACGCCTGGATGACCGCGCCGCTGCCGGGGCCCACGGGCCCGGGCGCATCCAACGCAGGCGGCTCCAGCCTGGTCATTTCGCGGCGGTCGGCGCATCCTGATGCCGCCTGGGCATTGATCGAATATCTCAGCGAGCCGGAAGTGCAACGGCAATTTCATCAACTCGTTGGCGACATGCCGCCGCGGCGCAGCAGTTGGGATAACTCCGCACTCGCCGACGATCCCTATGCGCAGGCGTTTCGCACACAACTGGAGCGCGCCAAACCCACGCCCAAGATTCCGGAATGGGAGCGCATCGCGACAGAAATGCGGCTAGTCGCCGAGCGTGTGGTGCACGGCGATTTCAACATCGACCAAGCGGTGACCGAGCTCGATGCGCGCACCGACCGCATTCTTGAAAAACGCCGCTGGCTGCTGGATCGTCGCGCGCAGCACACTGAGCTTCATGCCTCCGCCCGCGAATCGGCGCAGCCATGAAGGCATCACGCGCTGCCTGGCTGTTCGTCGCACCCGCGCTGCTGGTGATCGCCGTATTTTTCCTGCTGCCGGCGATGGCGTCGTTGCTGCTGAGTCTCACCGATTTCGATCTGTACGCGCTGGCCGATCCTGCACAGATGCGCTGGGTGGGTTTGGGCAATTATCTGGAACTTCTGCAGCGACCTCTGTTCTGGCAGGCACTGGGCAATACGCTGTACTTCGTTGTCGTCGGCGTGCCGCTGTCGCTGCTGGTGTCGCTGGGCACCGCCTTGCTGCTCAATTCCAGCGCGGCGCGCTTCACGCCATTTTTCCGCACCGCATTGTTTGCGCCTGTGGTCACTACCGTGGTCGCCGTCGCCGTGATCTGGCGTTATCTGTTTCATACACGCTACGGCCTGGTGAACTCAGGCCTGGAAACGCTGGGCATCGCGCCCACCGATTGGCTGGGCGATCCGACCTGGGCGATGCCGACCATCATCCTGTTCGCGGTATGGAAGAACTTCGGCTACAACATGATCATCCTGCTGGCCGGACTGCAGGCGATTCCGGCCGACATCTACGAAGCCGCACGAATGGATGGCGCCAGCCGCTGGCAACAGCTGCGTCATATCACCCTGCCCTCGCTGATGCCGACGCTGTTGATGGTCACCATATTGACGGTGTCCGGATATTTCCAGCTGTTCGCCGAACCCTACGTCATCACCGAAGGCGGTCCGGTACAGAGCACCACCAGCGTGCTGTATCTGATGTTCGAAGATGGTTTCAAATGGTGGAACCTCGGCGCCGCTTCAGCGGTGGCCTTCCTGCTGTTCCTGCTGATGCTGGTGTCGACACTGATCCTGGTGCAGCTGGGCCGAAGGAGTCAGGCGCTATGACACCGGCCGCGCGAAAGAAACTCTGGATCGGCATCCTGGTCAACGGGGCGCTGCTCGGGTTTGCAGTACTGAGCCTGGCGCCGCTGATCTGGATGCTGTCGGTGTCGCTGATGCCCGCCGGCGAAGCCAGTACGCTGCCGCCGCCGCTGCTGCCGAGCGCACCCACATTCGACAATTATCGCCTGCTGTTTTCGCGGATGGGCATCGGCGGCTACATGTTCAACAGCCTGTTGCTGGCCTTGGCCATCACTGCGGCTTCATTGCTGCTTAATACGCTCGCCGGCTATGCCTTCGCGAAGCTGCGTTTTCGCGGCCGCGACCGGATGTTCCGCCTGTTGCTCGGCGCGCTGGTGATCCCGGCGCAGATCGCGATGATGCCGCTGTTCCTGATGCTCAAGCAGATGGGCCTGGTCAACAGTTTCGGCGGCGTGATCGTGCCGGCGATGGCGAGTGTGTTCGGTATTTTTCTGGTGCGCCAATACGCCCGCGGCATCCCCGATGACCTGCTTGAAGCCGCGCGCATGGATGGTGCCGGCGAGCTGCGCATCTTTGTGCAGATCGTGCTGCCGTTGCTCAAGCCCATCCTGGTCACGCTGGCTACTTTTACGTTCCTGGGCAGCTGGAACGATTTCATGTGGCCGCTGATCGTGCTCTCGGACAGCGGGCTGCACCCGTTGCCGGTGGCGCTGGCCAATCTCGCCCGCGAGCATGTGCAGGACAATGAATTGATGATGGCCGGTTCGGTGCTGACCGTGGTTCCGGTGCTACTGCTGTTTCTGTCGCTGCAGCGCTACTACTTGCAAGGGCTGCTGCTCGGCAGCGTCAAGGGATGAGGATGCGTCGACAATATTTTCTGGTCTGCGTTCTGCTGTCATGGAGTGCATCGCTGTTTGCGCTGTCGACACCAGTACAGCCGAGCGAAATGGTGCTGGATGACTTCAGCGCGAAAGACGTCTGGAGCGCCGAGGGCACCGATGAAGTCGGCGCCGGGCTGCGTTGGATCGACGGGCCAAAAGGTCAGGCGATGTGCCTGGACTATGACTTCAGCCGCGCCTCCGGTTATGCATCGGCAAGGCGCACATTGGCGCTGAACTTTCCGGACGACTACGAGTTCCGGTTTTCGCTGCGTGGTTCCGGCGCACCGAATCATCTGCAGCTCAAGCTGATCGATGCCAGCGGCGAGAACGTCTGGTGGGTCAGCCGGCCCGAATTCTCGGCGCCGGCAGAATGGCAGCTGCAGCGTTTCAAGAAGCGGCATATCGATTTCGCCTGGGGCCCCAGCACCGACAAGACTCTGCGAACAAGTGCCTCTATCGAACTGACCGTCGCGGCGGGCAGCGGTGGTGGCAGCGGCAGTGTCTGCATTGATCAGGTCCGGTTGATCGAGCGGATTGCAGAAGGACCGTCGCCCCATCCGAAGTTGACTTCACGGGTGCCCAGTACACTCGCAGAATTGGCGGAGGCTCTGGACGATTCGCAGAAAACGGCCTGGGAAAGCACCAACTCCAAACCGCAGCAGCTCACACTCGACCTGGGTCAATCGCGTGAATTCGGCGGACTGATGCTGCGCTGGTTGCCAGGGTTGGCGGCGCGTGATTATCGCGTCAGTGCTTCCGAAGATGGCAATGCCTGGCGCAGCGTCAGCGTGATCAACGACAGCGATGGCGGTATCGATCCGATTCCGCTGCCCGAAGCGGAGGCGCGCTATCTACGCATCGAGCTATTGCGTGCACAGGGAAAACACTATGCGCTGGCGGACCTTAAACTGCAGGATCTTGCATTCGGTGCCAACCCCAACGCGATGCTGATGGCGCTGGCCAAGGAAGCGCCGCGCGGTGATTATCCCCGCGGATTTTCCGGTGAACAGACGTACTGGACTGTATTGGGATTGAACGGCGGCAGTGCACAGGCGCTGTTGTCCGAGGACGGCGCGATCGAGCCCTATCGCGGGGCGTTTACGCTGGAGCCGTTCGTGTTCGCGGGAGGCAAGCGCCTGAGCTGGTCTGACGCGAGCATTACGCATTCGCTGCTGGACGGCGATCTGCCGATTCCGAGTGTGCACTGGCAGCTGCCCAATGAATTGAAGCTGGATATCACTGCGTTTGCGGACGGAACTGTAGATCGGCCGAGGCTGCTCGCTCGCTACACGTTGCGTAATTCCGGCAAGACAAAGCAAGACCTGATTTTCGTTCTGGCGACACGCCCTTTGCAGGTCAATCCGCCGGTCCAGTTCCTGAACACACCGGGCGGAGTCAGCCCGATCCGGGCATTGGATATCGCGACGCAGCGCGTGCGCATCAATGCCAATGACGCCATTTTTCCGGCGCGGCCAGCTGATGCTGTGGCGGCGCGCGGGTTTGCTCAGGGTGCACTTTTCGATTGGCTGACGCCAATGCTGTCCGGCAAATTTTCCGGCAGCGACACCGTCGCGATTGAAGACCCTGCTGCACTGGCCTCCGGCGCACTGTTGTATCGGGTCAAGCTTGCGCCGGGCCAGAGTTGGGAGACCGGTGCAATGCTGCCGATGACGATCGCCGACACGGAGTCGGCCGAGCTCGCGAAATCCGCGTCGCCGCGGTGGCTACAGTTGCGGCAAGCCGCAGTGGCGACAGAGTGGCGCAAGCTGCTGGACCGCACGCGCGTCGATGTCGCCACCCAACCTGAATTGGGCGCCACACTGCGCACCGCCGCCGCGCATATCCTGATCAACCGCGACGGGCCATCCATTCAGCCGGGCACGCGATCCTATGCACGCTCCTGGATCCGCGACGGCGCGATGACCTCGGGTGCGCTGATGCGCGTGGGGCATTCCGATGTCGCGCGCGAATTCCTGGACTGGTATCTGCCCTATCAGTTCGACAGCGGCAAGGTGCCCTGCTGCGTGGACAAGCGCGGTGCCGATCCAGTGCCTGAAAACGACAGCCACGGCGAGTTGATTCATCTGATTCACGAGCTGTATCGCTACGACCACGACATCGACGCCCTGCGTCGGCGCTGGCCGACCGTGGCCGCGGCAGTGGCCTACATGGATACGTTGCGCTCCAGCGAACGCACGTCCAGGAATCAGACCGATGCGCGCCGCGCGTATTACGGATTGCTGCCGCCATCGATCAGTCATGAAGGGTATTCCGATCGACCCGCGTATTCTTACTGGGATGGCTTCTGGGGATTACTGGGCTACAAGGACGCGGTGGCCATCGCCGGTGAACTCGGCAATACCGAGGCTGCAAAGCGCATGACAGCGGCACGTGATGAGTACCGCGGCGATCTGTACGCGTCGCTGCGCAACGCGATGGCGCATTACCGGATCGACTATCTTCCCGGCGCTGCGGACCGAGGTGACTTCGACGCCACGTCGACCACCATTGCATTGGCACCCGGAGGTGAACAGGCCGCGTTGCCGGCTGCGGCTCTGCAGGCGACGTTCGAGCGCTACTGGAAAAATTTCGAGGCACGTCGCGATGGCGCAGTCGATGCTGCGGTGTATACGCCCTACGAGTGGCGCGTAGTCGGCACGTTCGTGCGGCTGGGCTGGCGCGAGCGTGCACTGCAGGCGATGGACTTCTTCATGGCCGACCGCCGGCCTGCAGCGTGGAATCAATGGGCAGAGGTCGTCGGTCGTGATGTGCGCGAGACACGATTCATCGGTGACATGCCGCATGGCTGGGTCGCATCCGACTTCATCCGCAGCACGTTGGATTTATTCGTCTACGAACGAGATGCCGATAACAGCCTGGTGATCGCCGCCGGTGTGCCTGAATCCTGGCGCGGTGGAAACGGCGTGTCCGTGCAGCGCGTCCATACACCCTACGGGCTACTCAGCTACCGGCTGCAGCAGAATGCGCAAGGCGAAATACGTATGGAGATCGATGCCGGCCTGAACATTCCGCCGGGTGGTCTGCGCTGGCCGATAGCGAATGCGCGTTTGCTTGATGGCGAGAAGGAGGGCGTTAACCGTGATGGTGGGGAGTGGGTGATCACGCGGCTGCCGCAGACCTTGCGTCTTGGACGTGCCGAATGACGCGACGTAGGCTGGCGGGTGAGGTGAGAGAGCGTAGGGCGGATCCCGCGCAGCGGTATCCGCCGCGTCGCCCCCCGATTGCAGCAGCAACCGGGAATGCGATGAAACGAATTCCTGCAGGGCTGTTCCGTGGCTCGGATAGCGGACACGGTTGGCGCGGTCGGTTCGCCGAGGCCATCGGGAAGACAACGCGGCGGATACCGCTGCGCGGGATCCGCCCTACGCGCTGCCAGCTATTCGCGCGGTACGGAACGTCGCTGCGCAAACAACCAATCCCACAATTCCGCAGATTGATACGCAGGATCCCAGGCATTGTGATTGGTGTCTTCAAGCTCGCTGTAACGCACGTCGGCGCCAATCCCGTGCAGCACCGCGAACATCTGGCGCGAACCGGATAGGGGAACCGCGTCATCCAGTGCGCCGTGAAAAATCCACACCGGCGTGGCGCCGATTTTCTTTGCCAGGCTGCGATAGGGGTCAAAGGCACCGCCCACCGCTTCGACGGTCATATTTGCATGTTCCCTGCCTGCGATCGGTTCCACGCCGCCGCAAACCGGCACCAGTGCCGCAAAACGATCCGGTGCCATGACAGCGAGCGCCCAGACGCCATAGCCGCCCCGCGACATGCCGGTGAGATAAACGCGATCGGGATCTATCGAAAATTCGGCCCCTGCAAGATCCAACGCGGCCAACGCGGCCTTCGCCACCACACCATTCCAACTGCTGCCCTCGGGAGACTGCGGCATCACCACGAATGCGGGAAAATCCTCAGCGCGCGACAGCACATACGGACCCAACCCGACCTGCGCCTGCTTGAGCCCGTCATTACCGCGTTCACCGGAGCCATGCAGAAACAGCACCAGCGGATAGACATTTTCCTGTCGATAATTTTTCGGTACAAATATCTGCACCGGATAGTCGATGCCATCGACCTGCACAATGCGCGCGTTCAACGCACCGGGAACCACGGAATCGGCCGCAGATTTCGCCGTTACCCCAGTCGACAGCATCAGCGCAGCCATTATCAGAACTCCAGTACCTGACCAGAATTTCACGGCTGCTCATCCAGCACTGCACCATTGCTGGCGATGACGCGCGAGTACAGACGCACGCTGTCCTTGGGCGTGCGCTCCTGGGTTTCGAAGTTGACATGCACCATGCCGAAACGTTTGGAGAAACCCAGCGACCATTCCAGATTGTCGAGCAGCGACCAACCCATGTAACCGCGCACATCTACACCCTGCGCGATCGCCGCGCGAATCGCATTCAAATGGCTTCGCAAGTAATTTGTGCGCAGCGTATCCTCGATCCGACCCTGCTCGGCCTTGGGCGGGTCATAGAATGCCGAGCCGTTTTCGGTGACGTAGATCGGCAGATCGCCATAGAGTTTTTTCACCCAGACCAGCACATCGGTCAACCCCTGCGGATATACCTCCCAGCCGGTTTCGGTGTAAGTCGACTGCGTCTGCTTCACCGGCGACGCCTTGAGCGGCCAGGATTGCTCGTCGTGCCGGGTGACGTTGCGCGTGTAGTAATTGACACCGAGGAAATCCAGCGGCTGCTTGATCAGCGCGAAATCCTCCGCCGGCCAATCCGGCCAGGCCTCGCCGAAGATTTCCTTCAGCTCTTCGGGATAGCGGCCGTGGATCGCAGGGTCGAGATACTGCCGATTCATGTAGGCATCGGCACGCTGTGTGGCAGCGAGATCTTCGGCGGAATCGGTCGCCGGATATTTCGGCTCCAGATTCACCACCAGGCCGATCTGATGTTTACCGATCGCCCGATAGGCCTGCACGGCTTTCCCATGAGAGCGCATCAGCTGATGCGAGGCGATCGGCGCTTCGAAACGATTGCGATGGCCCGGCGCGAGCGCACCATGCAGATAGCCGCCATCGGTGACTACCCAGGGCTCGTTGAGCGTTGCCCAGAACTTCACGCGACCATCGAGCTGCCGATACATCTCGCTGGCGTAATCGGCAAACCAGTCGGCGATATCCGGATTCAGCCAGCCGCCGCGATCATCGAGGGCAGCCGGAAGATCCCAGTGATACAGCGTCGCCAACGGTTCGATGCCATTGCGCAGCAGCTCGTCAACCAGCCGCGAGTAGAAATCTACGCCACCGGGATTCACCCGGCCCTTGCCCTCCGGGAAGATGCGGCTCCAGGAAATGCTGAAGCGATAGGCCTTCATGCCCAGCTCGCGCATCAGCGCGACGTCCTCCTTGTAGCGGCGATAGTGATCGCAGGCCACGTCACCGGTGTCGCCATTGCTCATCATTTTCGGCGTATGTGCGAACCGCTGCCAGATGCTGGGGCCAGCACCGTCGGCCAGTGGCGAACCTTCGATCTGATAAGCAGAAGTAGCGCTTCCCCAGAGGAAATCACTGGGAAAGGGAGGCAATTTGGGCATAGTCGAAGCGCCTTGACGTGGGAGCGGGGTATATCATGGAAACGTTTACATGGCAGAATACCTAAGCCTGGAGCGGATTGCAGCAACGACGTTTTTGTTGCAGAGCGTCACAAAATCCGGTCGACAAATTATGAATAGGCCCAAATGGCCCTGGCGGCTGCTTCTGGGCACGGTCCAACCTGAATCGTGAGCGTAATCATGGCCGGTGTGTCGCTGCAGCAACTCAGAAAAAGTTACGAAAATGGCCATGTGGCAGTCCATGAGGCTACTTTCGACGTCGCGGACGGCGAGTTGCTGGTCCTGGTCGGGCCTTCCGGCTGCGGCAAATCGACGCTGCTACGCATGATCGCCGGACTGGAGTCGATCAGCGCCGGCACGCTGCGTATCGATGGCGAGGTCGTCAACGACCTGGAGCCCAAGGCGCGTGATATCGCCATGGTGTTTCAGAGTTATGCGCTGTACCCGCATATGACGGTGGCCGAGAATCTGGCGTTCGGCCTCAAGCTGCGCGGCCTGCCCAAATCCGAAGTCGCCGAGCGCATCCAGAACGCCGCGCAGATGCTGGGCCTGGAGTCCATGCTGCAGCGATTTCCCAAGGAGCTTTCCGGCGGACAGCGGCAGCGCGTGGCGCTGGGACGCGCCCTGGTTCGCAAGCCCAAGGTATTCCTGCTTGATGAGCCGCTGTCCAATCTCGATGCGCGACTGCGCCTGTCGATGCGCACCGAAATTTCGCGCCTGCACCGCACTCTGGGTGCCACGATGATCTATGTGACACACGATCAGATCGAGGCGATGACGCTGGGGCAGCGCATCGTCGTGCTTAAGGACGGCGTGATTCAGCAGATCGACAAACCGATGGCGCTGTATGCACGCCCGGCCAATGTCTTTGTCGCCGGCTTTCTGGGCAGCCCGGCGATGAACCTCCTGCGCGGCACACTGACACTTGGCGACACTGCGAAATTTCTTGTGGGCGACCAGGTGATAAAGCTCGGGCCCAGCGCTGCCCTGCCCGAATCGGTACGCCATGCAATCGGAAAGGAACTGATCCTGGGACTGCGCCCCGAACACCTGAAACCCCAACCTTTAGCAATCGCAGACGCAGGCTTCGAGGCCATGGTCGACACCATCGAACCCGTTGGCAACGAAGTGTTTCTGAATCTCAGTGTCGGAACCGCACAGCTGGTGGCCCGATTGCCACCACAAACGCTGCCCGACCCAGGAGACCGCATACAGCTCGCGTTCGATCCGACACAGGTGCACTGGTTTGATGCGCAGACGGAGCTGCGCATGGATGGTATAGAGCGATGAACACGATCCGCTGTTGTAGGCTGGAGCGAGCGTAGCGAACCCCAGCAGACCTGTGTGTTTGCTGGGGTTCGCCATACTCACCGCCAGCCTACTTCCCGCACTCACCGCCAGCCTACGTTCACTGCGCTCCCACCAGCCTGCCGCCACGACCCAGCCCATAAGGACGCCACGATGGACGCACAATGGACTGGACTGGCCACCGCCGTCGGCGTGGGCCTTTTGATTGGCGTTGAGCGCGAGAGTCGCAAGGGCGGCGACGATGGCCCGATGGTGGCCGGAGTGCGCACGTTCACGCTGATCAGCCTCAGCGGCGCGATGTCCGCGATCATCGGTATGCCGACAATTGTGGCGGGTGCGGTTTTTGTAGGGCTTGCGGGGCTGATGAGTTATCGCCGCAGCCAGGATGTTGCGCCCGGACTGACCACCGAAGTCGCGATGTTCGCGGCTTTCCTGATTGGCGTGCTGGCGATGTCGCAGCCAGGGTTGAGCGCTGCGCTCGGCGCCGGCATCGCCCTGCTGCTGTCGGCCAAATCGCGCCTGCACGATTTCGTGAGCGAGACGCTGTCCGAGCAGGAGCTGCATGACGGACTGCTGCTGCTCGGCGCGGTGCTGATCGTACTGCCGCTGTTGCCGGATCGTGCGCTCGATCCCTGGGGCGTGTTCAATCTGCAGAAGCTGTGGCGGCTGGTGGTGCTGGTGATGGCGATCAACGCGCTCGGCTACATCGCGCAGCGCACGCTCGGGCCACGGCTCGGTCTGCCGATCTCGGGCCTGGCCGGTGGCTTCATTTCGGCGACGGCCACTACTGCGGCGATGGCGACGCATACGCGCCACAACCCCAAGGAAGTCAGTGGTGCCATCGCCGGCGCACTGCTCGCCAACCTCGCGACGATCATCCAGCTCGCCATCGTGCTCGCGCTGATGGCACCGGCGTTGTTGAACGCATCGCGCTATGCGCTCGCCTTCGCCGGAGCGATCATGGCCGTCGCCGGTGGCCTCGCCGGCTGGCATGCCTGGCGTGCGCTCGATGCCAGCCAGCAAGCGCCACGCGGGCGCGCATTCGACATCCGTGCCGCCTTGATGTTCGTTGCCATCGTGGCCGGCATCCTGCTGATTTCGGCACTATTGTCCAAATACTTTGGCCAGAACGGCGCCATGGTCGCGGCCGCTGTAGGCGGCCTCGCCGATGCGCACGCGCCAGCGGCATCGGTGGCTCAACTCAACGTCGCCGGCACGCTGACCCTGGGCAGCGCGATGATCGCGATTACGCTGGCACTGGCGACCAATTCGTTGAGCAAGATGGTACTGGCCTTCGTCAACGGCACGCGCTGGTTCGGATTGGCGATCGCGGTCGGGCTGGTGCTGATGGTCGGCGCGTTTGCGGGCGGTATGTGGCTGTCGCATTCGCTGGCTAGTGGCCTGTAACAGATAAAGCGCAAGTAAGATCGCGAAGGGATGGGCGCGTTGGGCGCCGCTTCGGAACGACGCCTGTAGTTGCGACTACAGGCCGAGTGAGAAGCAAGCTCAACGTGTCCAGACCGAGCGAGCTGCTTGCGATTTGTCTGTTACAGGTCACTAGTGCCGGCTAAGCGCGAACCGAAGCCAAGCCGTTCACGCATTGCTGTGCCGGCACGGACTAGAATCCAGGCTCTCAAGCCGGGAAGCGCAGAGATTGTCGATCTCCGATATCACCTTGCTGCTGCAGCGGGCGAGCGCGGGCGACCGCGACAGCCTGGACGCGGTGTTCACCCACCTTTATCCGGAACTGCGCGCCATCGCGCAGAATCGCTTGAACATGGGCGAACGTACGCTGACACCCACCTCGCTGGTGCACGAGGCCTGGCTGCGCCTGGGGCAAAATCAAACCCTCACGCTGGAAAGTCGCCGCCATTTTCTGGCCTGTGCTGCGCGCGCCATGCGCGTGATTGTGGTTGATCACTGGCGTGCCGAGACCGCGGCCAAGCGCGGCGGTGGCGATGCTCACCTTACGCTGGACACCGGCGTTCCTGCCGCCGAACAACTATCGGCCGATATGCTGTCTCTGGACCAGGTGATGACGGAATTGCAGGCGCTGAATCCGCACCAGCACCAGATCGTCGAGATGCATTATTTCGGCGGCGTCGAGTTCGTCGAACTGGCGACACTGTTCGATTGCTCGGAACGCACCGTGCGCCGCGACTGGCAACGCGCCCGCGCCTTCCTGCACGCCCGCCTCGGCGAAGCCGAAGCTCATGGCGCGCCGAAACCATGAACCAGCCCGGACTGGATGCCGATGCGCTGGACGTCTGGCGCCAAGCCGATGCAGTATTCGACCGGATACTCGATCTGCCGGCAGAACAGCGCGGTGCTGCGTTGGAGGCGATGGCCTTGCCCGACGCGGTAAAAGCCCGAGTAAACCTGCTGTTGCAAGCCGACATCGACACCAGCGGATTCCTTGATGCGCAATTGCCGACCACCGCTGCAGCCGCCGGCAGTCCCCTGAGCGGGCGCCGCTTCGGGCGCTGGACCTTGTCCGATGAACTCGGTCGCGGCGGCATGGCCGTGGTCTACCGTGGCGAATGCACGACTCCGGACAGCACCCGGGTGGCGGCGATCAAGTTGCTCACGCTGGGTGCACTCGGCAGTGGTGGCATGGAGCGCTTTCGTCAGGAGCAGGCCATTCTGGCCCGGCTCAATCACCCACATATCGCGCCGTTGTTCGACGCTGGGATCGCCGATGACGGCACGCCATGGCTGGCCATGGCCCTGGTCGACGGCGTGCGCATCGATCGCTGGTGCCGCGAACACGAACTCGGTGTGCGCGATCGTATCCGGCTGTTCCTGGATGTCTGCCGCGCCGTCGCGCATGCACACGCCAATCTGGTCATTCACCGGGATCTCAAGCCATCGAATGTGCTGGTCGATCGCGAAGGTCATGTGCGCCTGCTCGACTTCGGCATCGCGCGGCAGGCCGACCTCGCGGCCGACGCACCCACGGTCACCGAATGGCGCGCGTTGTCGCCGCATTACGCGGCGCCAGAGCAGTTTTCCGGTGCACCGGCGGCGATCGGCATGGACATCTACGGACTGGGTGCCCTGCTCTATCATCTACTGGTGGGCCGCCCGCCGCGTGCTGGCAACGATGCATTGCATGAAGTGCCGACCGCACCATCGCGCGCGCAGGTGCTCGACAATGCCGCGCCTCTGGCGCTGGACACGCGCGCGCGTGAATCCCTGCGCGGCGATCTCGACGCCATTGTACTCAAGTGTCTGCAGCCTAAGCCTGCTGAACGCTATGCCACCGTCGGCGAGTTGATCGACGATATCGAGCGCTGGCAAACCCAGCGCGTGGTGCGCGCACGCAATCCCAGTGCCGGCTATCGCTTCGGGCGCTTCCTGGCGCGGCATCGTCGCGCTGCGATCGCGGGTACCTTGCTGTTGCTGACGATCGTCATCGGCGCCAGTGCGGCATTCTGGCAGGCACGGATTGCATCGCGTCAGGCAGCGCGTGCCGAGACCGAAAAGCAGCGCGCCGAGCAGTCGCTGCGCTTCGTCGAAGCCTTGCTGCTCAACGAAGACCGCGGTGCACCGCGTGGCCAGCTACCGGATACCGCCACGCTGCTGGAGCGCGGCGCCCGCGATACGGCCATCGCGTTCGCCGAGGATTCCGAAGGTGAGGCACGCATGCTGAGCCTGATCGGCCGCGTGCTGGTGCGCAACGAGCGATTCGATGCCGGCATCCCCATGCTGCAGCGCGCCTTTGAGCTACGCAGCGCGCATTTGCCGCCCACCGATGCACGGGTCATCGATGCCGCGGTGGTATGGACCGAGGCCGAACTCGCCCGGGATCCCAAGCCGAGTGCGGCACAGTCGCAACGACTCAGCGGATTGCTCGCGGCTTTCAGCAATCAGCCAACCAACCGCGATACCGGCCGGCTGCTGGCGGCGATGGCCAACCTCAATGACCGCGCGGGCGACACCGAACGCAGTCTCGCGGACTACAATCGCGCCATCGCCATGCTGCGTGCCGATGCCGACACTGCGCCGGAGATCCTGGCGGGCGCCTTGTCGGGTCGCGGTTCTCTGTTAGCCAAGCTCAAGCGTACGATTCCGGCCCTGGTGGATCTGGAAGAAAGTCTGGCGTTGACGCGGGCACGCTATGGCGATCAGCACTGGAACAGCGTCGAGGCGATGCGCGTGCTCGGCATCGCACAAGTGCACGCCAACGCGCCCGCCGCACGCGACACATTGCAGCAGGCATTGGCCCTTGCCGATGCCATCGCACCCGAGCCTAACCTGATGTCCGCCGATATCGCCGGCTGGCTGGCCGCGCGCGAATCGGCCTATGGCGGCCGGCCCGATCTTGCAGTGCCCATCTACAAACGCATCGTCGCAACGCGCACGCAGTTGCTCGGTGCCGATCATCCGGAAACACTGCGCGCCCACGGCGATCTGGGCACCGTTGCGCGCGCAGCCGGTGACTATGCGCTGGCCGAAAAGGAACTTGTCGCACTGCGCGCAGTATTCGATGGCGCTGGTCAACAGCAGTCGATCAACTACGGCATTCTGATGCGCTCATTGGCCACTTTGTATCTGGACCGTGGCGAGCTGGACCGCGCCGACTCCGCCATCGCTACATCACGTCAGGCGTTGGCTGCATTGGCACCGCCGGTCGAGCCCTATGTCGTCGCTCCGATCGCCGGGCAGTTACTGCTACTGCGCGGCGACACCGCTGCCGCCTGCACCGAATTCGAACGTGGCTTCGCCGCCGCCGCGATGCTGCCGGCCACCGACCAGAATCGGCTCGGGATCGAGCAAATGCAAGCCGATTGCTGGCGACGGTTAGGGCGACTGAACGAAGCTGAAAAGCTGCTGGGCGATGTGGCTGAACGCGCGCACAGCGGACTTGCTTCGGGTCATCCGCGCATTGGAAGTATTGCGTTGGCAAGGGCCGAGTTGGCGTTGGCGCGTGGCGACCCTGCTGGCGCGCATAGCCTGCTCAGCGAAGCCGAGTCCATCCTGCTGCCGTGGCGCGGTACGCCGCAGTGGCAGCGGGACGAAATCGTGCGCCTGCGCAAGCGTTTGCAGCTGTTGTAGGGTGGGTGCAACCCACCAGTTTCGAAATACACACAATGGTGGGTTGCCCCCACCCTACAATGCCCCATGACCTTTCTGATGCCCGACGACCACGATATCGCTGACGCTGCGGCCGCACTGCGGCGTGGCGAAGTGATTGGCCTGCCCACCGAAACCGTCTACGGCCTTGCCGGCGATGCCAGCAACACGACTGCGGTGCGGCGCATCTTCGCCACCAAGGGCCGCCCGGCCGATCATCCGCTGATTGTGCACATCGCTGATGTTGCGCAACTCGGCGACTGGGCCGCGGATATCCCGGATGCCGCACGCAAACTCGCTGCTGCGTTCTGGCCCGGCCCGATGACGCTGATTCTGAAGAAGGCAGACAACGTGAATGTGCTGGTCACCGGCGGTCAGAACAGCATCGGCATCCGCATTCCCGAACACCCGGTCGCGCTGCAATTGCTGCGCATATTCGGCGGCGGCCTGGCGGCGCCCAGCGCCAATCGCTTCGGTCATGTCAGCCCGACCACGGCGCAACATGTTCGCGACGAGTTCGGCGAGTCAGTGCCCATCGTGCTGGATGGCGGACCGTGCAGCATCGGCATCGAATCCACGATCATCGACCTCACGGCGGAGGTTCCGCGCATCCTGCGTCCCGGCCAGATCAGTCGCGACGCCATCGCTGAAGTGATCGGCAGTATTAACGAAGGAAAGCACACGTCCAGTCCGCGTGTCTCTGGCACCCTCCCCTCGCACTATGCACCGCGCACACCCACTGAAAGCCTGCCACGCGGCAAACTGGCCGCGCGTTGGCGACAATGCCATGACGACGGCGAGACCGCGCTGGTGCTCAGCATCGGCGCCCTGCCCGCACATACCGAAGGCCTGGCACTGTCGGAAAACCCCGACGACTATGCCCGTCACCTGTACGCCGCATTGCGTGCGCTCGACAGCGAAGGTGCCGATCGCATCCTGGTCGAACGCACACCGGATAGCGATGCGTGGCGCGCGATCAGTGATCGGCTGCAACGCGCTTCCAGCGAAGCCGACGCCCTGCTTGAATCAGCAGGCTGAAACTGACTTCAGCGAAAAATGCAGGCGCGGGGCCCGACCCACGCTATTCATCTTCGGAAAAGCGGGAGCAAGCTCCCGCACTCCAAAAAATAGATGCGTCGAACGTCGAGCCAGACCATCACTCATCGTTAGAATCGGCAACTGATCCACCCCCTCAAGAATCATGAATGCCGCGCTCGCACTGGTGATACTGCCCGGAATGGACGGCACGACGGCGCTGCTGACCGACTTCATCGACAGCGTCCGGCCCGCCTTCGATTCGGTTACGGCAATCCCCTATCCTAATGACAGAGCGTTGAACTACGCCGAGCTTGAGCGCGTTGTGCGCGAGGCACTGCCGACAGACACTGCGTTTGTGCTGCTCGGCGAATCCTTTTCCGGACCGGTCGCACTTTCGATCGCAGCCAGCCCGCCGCCTGGTCTGGTTGGCCTGGTACTTTCAACGACATTTGCGAAGAACCCGGTAGGCCTGCTGCGGCCATTGGCAGGACTCTCTCGATTTGCCCCAGTGCGGGCAATACCGCTTCGGATACTGTCGTGGTGGTTGCTCGGCCGGTGGGCGACACCGAAGCTCGAAGCGCTACTACGCGACGCGCTGCAATCCGTCGCAACGGATGTGTTGCGCGCCAGGGTGACGACCGCACTGCGCGCCAATGTCACCCGATGCCTGGCGAGAATCGACGTCCCCGTCGTGTACCTACGCGCGACCGACGATCGCCTGCTTTTTCCCGGTGCCGGCGAACGCATCCTGCAGGCACTCCCGCATGCTCAATTGATCCCTATTGCCGGACCGCATCTCCTGCTTCAATCTGCGCCCATGGCAGCAGCGAATGCCGTAGCCGCGTTCGCGGTGGCGATTCGTAACGACCCTGAGAATTTCCCTGCAACGGGTGTTGCCCAATAAGATCACAACTGCTTCACCTGCACCCGTCTCACCATCTGCCATGAAGATCATTGCCATGATGAAACTCTATGCCCATCCATTTTCGTCCTACTGTCAGAAGGTGTTGATCGCACTCTACGAAAATTCCACGCCGTTCGAATTCTGCCTGCTCACTCCTGACGACAAACAGACGGCGGCAGAGCATGCCGCATTATGGCCATTGCAAAAGATGCCGGTGCTGGTCGATGGCGGGGGCACATTGCTGGAGGCCAGCATCATCATCGAGCATCTGGGGCTTTTTCATCCCGGTTCAGCGCGCCTGATCCCCGAAGACGCCCGCGCTGCACTTGATGTCCGGATGCTGGATCGCTTCTTCGACAACTACGTCATGGCGCCGATGCAGAAGATCGTGTTGGATCATATCCGTGCTGCCGGTGATCGCGATGCCTGCGGAGTCGCCGAAGCCCATCGCCTGCTGGATCAAGCCTACGCCTGGCTTGAACGCACGCTCAACGGACGTACCTGGGCCTGCGGCAATGATTTCAGCCTGGCCGACTGCGCAGCTGCTCCCGCTTTGTTCTATGCCGACTGGGTGCACCCGGTGGTCACGGAACACGCCAACGTTCGTGCCTATCGTAGCCGTCTGCTCGCTCGCCCTTCGTTCGCACGAGCGGTGGACGAGGCACGTCCATATCGCTGGTTCTTTCCACCCGGCGCGCCGGATCGGGACTGAAGCCCGGACGGTAGAGTCCTAATTGAAATGCTGTCGATGAAGTCCTTCTCCCGCATGCGGGAGAAGGTGGCCCGACTGCAATCACCGGGAGCGATTGCGAACAGCGGAGCTGGCCCGAAGGGTGAGCGCCATGAATGGCGCGAATCAAGGTCGGATGAGGGAAGCGTGCGATGGTGTTGGGTAGTACGGTGTAGAGGCGCGCAAACGCCGGACATCATCGCGCGTTTCCCTAACCCTCTCCCGCATGCGGGAGAGGGGATTCGGACTTGTTCAGAGGTTCCCTTAGTCCTCTCCCGCAAGCGGGAGAGGAGACGTTCAACGGAATCCCGCTACCGTCGGCCCGCGCGTGCGCCATACGCGGGTATTGTCGTTGAAGTTCGCGGTGCCAATCGTGACGCCGCTCAACGTGTGATTCGGCGACGAGAACGCGCCGATGCGTGTGCAGGATGAGCAAGGCCCATTGTTGACCGCCATGACCGTGCGTCGGCTGATGCTGGACATGACGTAGCCATGGCCATAAGAGAACGGTGACGTATTCGGGTCATTGTCGTGTCGCGTGCCCACCACATGGCCCGCCTCATGCACAAAGGTGTAGTTACCTGACAGGCAGGAATAGTTCATCACGAAGTAGGCGTTGGCATTCGAAGTCGCGATGCCGGCGGCCTGACCGCAGAGCGTGGAACTCGACGGCCCGATATAGGCCACGATGTCAGCCGTGTTGCTGTTGCGCTGGCCCTGAATCGCGTCGTAGAAACCATCCGCTGCATTGGTCAAACGATTCAGCATCGTCGAGTAGTTGGTGGTTTCCGACTCGGAGTAGAAGCGAATCGCACCGGCTTGCTGAAAACGGATATCCGTATTCGTAGCGGCCAGCGCCTGATTGGCCTCGGTGAAAGCCAGGTCAGTAGCCTGCTGTTCGTTGCCCACTGCGGAAGTTGCAGCGGCACCAAACGCCACCATGACGCGAATGGTGGAAATCGCCTTGGCCACCGGTTCGTCACCCATGATCAGCAATTTGCCCAGCGGTGAATTACGCACCATCTCGGCATAGGCGATTTCGTCTTCGTCCACCAGGAATTTGCTCTGATCGACTTCGATCAGTGCGTGCGCACCATCGTCGACGGGAACCAACCGGTACAACTGCCCTTCGATACGGATATTGGCAAGCACGGTGTCGCCGGAACGTACCGCGATAATGTTGTTGAGTTCGGCATCGAGCGGAATCGAGCCGCTGACCAGTGGCCTGCTTGCGTGCCCCATGTCGATGCGACCGATCCAGACTTCATTGCCGCTTTCCATACGTTCGTAGTGGGTGTTCCTCGCGTTGACGTTGATACCACCCGGAAGATTCAGAGCCAATTCAGCGGTCGATTGCGAAATCAGACTCGGCCGCGCCGACACGATTTCGATGCGCTGATTGGCCGGATCCAGCGCGGCACCGCGCAGCAACGGGCCAGGCGCAGAGATCTGCGTGCGATTCCCGGTCGCCGAGAACAGGCTTTCGGCCGCAGCCGCGGCGCCAGCAAAAAGCGAAAACGTCAAACTCAAACAAACTGCAATACGAGTGGACTTCATGGGGCAATCCTCATGGAAGGGATGGACTCGAACGTCATTTTGTTGGTTGTTGCCGCGACTGCCTGGTTGAATTCAGAGCTGAGCGACCAACGCACGGTACACGAGTCCACTGCCGCGAAGTAATACTCAGCTCGCATTATTTGCGCGTATTTTCTCACGGCGCATTAACGTCGATTCGAATTTCATGCGCTGCAGCAGCATAATAAAAAAAGGGCCGCCCCAAGGCGGCCCTCAAATAAGGAACCCAAAAAAAACCCGCGGGTTTTGCCCCCTGACTCAGGGGGCTATCGCGGCTCCGGGCTTGTCCAGAGGATACTTAAGGAAGCTCTGAATAAGTCATCACTTCAACTTCGCTCTACAGCTTAGTGCATGCCACACCCTGAAAAACCTTCGGTTTTTCGCCCCCTGACTCAGGGGCTATTGCGGCTCCGGACTTGTTCAGAGGATCCTTAACTCGCACCGTTCAAATATTCAGCGTCGATAGAGCCACACTCCGACGCCACCCACCAGCACGATCATCAACAATAGGCCGAGCTGACTCACCAACGGCACTGCAATCGCGACTCCGCCCACAACGGATGCCGTACCCGCGTTGTTGGCGGCATTGGGGTCAGTCGAAGTTGTCACGATGCTTGCGGTGTTGACGATGTTGCCAGCGGTTGCCACGGTCACGTTGATACTGCAGGTCGCGCTGGCGGCGTTGGCAAGGGCACCAATGGTCCAGGTCAGCGTCGGTGCAGCGAAGGTTGCACCACAGGTGTTGGACACATAGGTGACACTGGCCGGAAGCGTATCGGTAACCACAACGCCCGCCGCAGCGCCGGGGCCCGCATTGGTCGCGGTCAGCGTGTAGGTGATGGTGCCGCCAACCGGCAGCGGAACCGCAGCAGACGCCGTCTTGGTCAGCGAAACATCTGCATCAGCGCCCACACAAACGTTACAGGTACCCACCGCAGCGGGCAGTACGATGAGTTCCCAATCCGTCAGCGTGCCCAGGTCCTGACCGGCGTTGTCGCTGATGGTCAACGTCCAGGTGCCATTGGCGTTCTGGCCGTTCAAGCCTGACAGCGGGGTCACCGGGGCAGCTGTGGTGACCGGCCACGATCCGGAACCTGCGCAGATGGCCTCAGGATCGGGCTGTCCATCCTGGAAGGTGACATTGACATTGTCATCGGAGCAGCCGGCAGCAACAGCCGGATCGCCGGGACGGTCCAGCAACGTGATGACCGTACCCATCGGGCTGGTCAGCCTATAGATCAGGTCACCGACCCAGGTATGCGTGGTGGCAACGCGCACCTGTACGGAAGTCAGCGGGCCTGGCACCCCCGCCACGGTGGCAGTGCTGGAAGCACCAACTGGATTAGCATCGGGAATGGTCAACGGAAGTCCGTTGTAGACGAAGGCACCTGATTGCCCGACACCGCGGGTGATCGGGAAACTGAAATTGCCCTCGGTGCTGGTCACGTTCAAGGTGAGGCTGATTGTGCTCTGACAGGCCACCGTCGCATCCAGCAGGATGCTGTAGTTGGCCGAGGCCGAACCACCCGAGGCGATGTTTCCGTAGGTGCCCATGCTCGTGGTCACGGTGACGCCGGCACTGCCGCTGCTGAGCACGCCACTGACATTGGTGAACGCACCGGCAACGGCGTTCAGCGGAATGGTGAAATTGACGACTTCACCCGGCTCGATGATGGAGTTGTTGTTTGCCGGGGTCGCCGCACAAACATCCGCCGAGGTCACGGTGCCGATTGAGATCACCGGCTGCCCGGCGAATTCGATATTGTCGACGCCTTCGGCCTGATTGTTGATCGACAATATGCTGATGCGGCCAATTGGCGTGGACGAGCTGACACCCCAGAAATTACCGGGGCCGCTGGCGGCTGCATCGGGATCGCTATCGATCAAGGTGCCACCGGCATCAAAGATCTGGATGCCGACGACATCCGGCGGACCTTGTCCGGGTGCTGGCGTGCTGTGCAAATCCATGCCGGCAGCTGTCACTGGCGGACTGAACACGATATCGAAACTGTCGGCGAAGGTATTAGAGACCAGAACTTTGGTGGCGTTCAACGAGGTGGTGGCGCCAAGCAGAATCATGGAGCCAGCCGCAGGACCTATCGGATTGTCCTGGAAGGCGACGCCGGCAACGATAGAGCCAGCGGGAAACCCGCAGGGCGTATCACCGGCCGCATCAAGCGGTGCATCGCACGTCGAAAATCCACCAGCTGTCGCGTTTCCTTCTTCGAAGTCTTCCATCGGAAGACCCGGATGGGCGGCTTGGAACGTTGCGCGACTGGTGAAAATGGTCACGGTTCCATTCGGCGCTGGCGTGATCACGGCGCGCGGTCCGGGCAATTCACCCGGTCGCTGCGCCGCTTCGACATACGAAGTGATACCCGCAGCAGGTTTCTGTGCGGCTGCGTCGAACGAAAGCCCCAGACCAAGGGCAGCAAATACAACGGTGGAAGAAATCGCGTATCTGAGCATTGCAACAGCTCCTGGATCATTGCCGGCGCGTTGTTCCCCTCGCCAGCGTGTGGTAACTCGGAATGTTCTCGCATCGTGTCGCCAGTGCGTTTGGCGCCCCCGCCATTCGATCCGGTTGATCCAATTCGCGTTGGTTCAACGAGACTTCGAAAACCGCACCCTGCGTCATCGATATTGCAACAAATGTTCGCGATTGGAAACACTTTGTTTACATTCAAGTCACATTGTCTATGTCGGCTCGCGCACAGTCTTTCGCCGGTCAATTCGCCCTTGGTGCGACATCACCGCCTAGAAAAACACTGAAGAATGTCCGGCAACATACGGAATCAATTAAGTAATACAGATAGACGACACAGCGACCATTCAATCGCAGCGGTTCGGTAAGCGCGTCGAAACGTGCCAGACAGCCATGCCGGGCGCTTCGAGCTACGCCGATGCCCTGCATAAATCTGTCGTCCGAGTTACGCCAGCAGAGTTATTTCTCGAAACCATCGGCAAATACCACCGCAACACTGATCGGATCGGCTGAGAACGAGATGTTGTCCACGCCTTCGGCCCGACCGCGGGACGAGACAATGATGATGCGGGCGATCGGAGTAGTCGAACTGATGCCCCAGAAGTTGCCTGGGCCACTGGCGGCGGCAGTTGGGTCGCTGTCGATGAGCGTGCCGTTGGCGTCGAAAAGCTGAATCGACACCAGATCCGAATCGCCGACGCCCGGCTTGGAGCTGCTGATCAGATCCATACCTGCGGCCATCACCGGCGGACTGAAGAGGACCTCAAAACCATCGATGAAGGTCCGTGTGATCAGTGCCTTGCTCGGATTGAGCGCGGTTCCGGCGCCGAGCAGGATCAGATCGCCAAGCTCGGGGCCCGGGCTATCCTGAAAGGTCACGCCAGGAATGATCGTTCCCGAAGCAAATCCGCAGGCCTCGTCACCCGTTGCATCCAGCGGCGCATCACAGGTCACGAAACTGCCTTCAGGCACATTGCCTTCCTCGAACGTCTCCATTGGCAGCCCCGGATGGATGGCTTCAAACGTTGCGCGACTGGTGAAGATTGTCACCATGCCGGTGGTGGCAGGAATAACCACCGCAGGCGAAGCTGGGGATTCGTTTGAGCGCTGCGCGGCTGCAATGAACTCGGTGGCACCTACCACTGGCACCTGGGCAAAAGCTCCGGTTGTCGCACTCAAGCTAAGAGAGGCAAAAACAAGGGCGGGAAGAACGATATTTCTGTACATCAGAATAGCTCCTGGGTAAGGGCGGCACGCTTCCCCTGCATCGACACTTGGCAACTGAGGAAGGTGCATCATTGAGATTGCAGATGTGCTGAGACGCTTCGCCTTGCCCTGCCCGGATCGGGCAGCAGGGTCTGCGCGGCGTTGGACTCTGCGGGGTTGACTAGTCTCGGTTGCAAAAAAGAAAATGCCTCAGCAAAGGATCATGATTTGCTCACGGAATGGTCAAAAGGGCGCCCGAGCGCACGGACCTCCAGCAACGCGGCGTTTTTCAGGGCATCACTCAAAGTCATTTGATGCGACGCATCAAATTGCGCATGATCGGGGATGCCGCGGACTGCGCGGCGTTACGAGAGACCGGGCTCCCCGCTCATGCCATCTGCAGATCAGCAATCCGCGTCGGCCCACCCCTGGGTGGTGTTGAAGTTCGGTGGTACCAGTGTCGCCACGGCGGCGCGCTGGAAATCGATCGTGGCGCTGGCGAAGAAACGCAAGGACGAGGGCTTCCGGCCGGTGGTGGTGGTGTCGGCGCTGAGTGGCGTCACCAATCTGCTGCTCAAGATCATCGAAAGCGGCGCCGACGCCGCTGCAGCAAAAACCATCGCCGATGAAATCCGCGCGCGGCATCTGGTACTTGTGGAGGATCTGGGCATCGCCCTGCCCGCGCAAACCGCGAGTTGGCTGGACCGGCTGGATGCATTGACGATCGACGCGAGGGCTGAACGCAACGCGCTGGACTGGCAGGCCGAGGTGCTGGCGATAGGCGAACTCTGCAGCAGTACGCTGGGTGCCGAATTGTTTCGACAGCAAGGATTGAACGCAGCCTGGCTGGATTCACGCGACTGGCTGTGTGCGCTCGAACAGGCGCATCAAAGCGACTGGGCACGCTGGCTGTCGGTGAATTGTTCGACAGAGGCGGCACCCGGGCGTTCCGCCGAACTGGCGACTACGGCGGACGCGTTTGTTGCGCCCGGATTCATGGCTCGCAATGCGGCAGGTGCCACCGTGATTCTCGGCCGCGGTGGCTCGGACACTTCCGCCGCGTATCTGGGCGCCATCCTGGGCGCCGCACGCGTCGAAATCTGGACCGATGTCGCCGGTATGTTTTCCGCCGATCCGCGCCAGGTACCGAATGCCCGGCTGCTGGCACGCCTGGATTTCGAAGAGGCACAGGAAATCGCCACCACCGGCGCCAAGGTGCTGCATCCACGCTCGCTGGCGCCGGTGCGCGACGCCGGCGTGCCCATGTGGATACGCGACACCAATCGTCCGGAACTCGAAGGCACGATCATCGAGGCGCGCGTCGCTGATGGTACGGCGTCGGTAAAGGCGATCAGCGCGCGCCGCGGCATCATGCTGGTGGCGATGGAATCGCTGGGCATGTGGCAGCAGGTCGGTTTCCTTGCCGATGTGTTCGTCGCATTCAAGAAACACGGGCTGTCGGTGGATCTGATCAGTTCGGCCGAAACCAACGTTACCGTGTCTCTTGATCCCACCGAGAACCTGGTCAATAGCAACGTGCTGGAGGCGCTGTGCGGTGATCTCGCCGAGGTCTGTCGCGTCAAGCTGATCGGGCCCTGCGCGGCGATCACCCTGGTGGGTCGTGGCATGCGTGGTCTGCTGTCCAAGCTCTCCGGCGTCTGGAGCGAATTCGGCCCGATGCCGGTGCATCTGCTCAGTCAGAGTTCCAACAATCTCAACCTAACGTTCGTCGTCGACGAGAGCGCCGCCGAGGGTCTGATTGCACGCGTGCACGACAGTCTCATCCGCACACGCGCGCTGCGTGCCGAAGACGACTCGGTATTCGGCCCGAGCTGGAAGTCGCTGTATCAGCCCGTCGATGCCGATGCTGGCGATGCCTGGTGGTTGGCCAAGCGCGATGAGTTGCTCGGCCTCGCCAACGAACGCACGCCGCGTTACGTCTATGACCGTGAAACGCTGCGTGCCCGCGCACAATCGCTGTTGGCGGTCACCGCAGTGGATCAGTGGTTCTATGCGACCAAGGCGAACGCGTATCCGGCAATCCTCAGCGAGCTCGCCCATCTCGGCTTCGGACTGGAATGCGTGTCGGAGGGCGAGCTGGCACATGCGCATGCGATCTCGCCGGCGGCGCCCAAGCTGTACACCTCTAACTTCGCAGCCAGCGATGAACTGCGCCGCATCGTGACTGAACGCACCGCGATCACCATCGACAATGTCAGCCTGCTGCAAGGCCATCCGGAAATTTTCCAGGGACGCGATCTGCTGCTGCGCGTTGATCTGGGTGTGGGCCGCGGCCATCACGACAAGGTCAAGACCGGCGGCGCCGGCAGCAAGTTCGGAATCGCCCTTTCCGATCTGGCCGAGGCGCGGCGCGCTGCAGGCAGCGCTGGCGCCCGCGTAATCGGACTGCACGCGCATCTGGGTTCAGGCATTCTGTCGGTCGCGCATTTCCGCGAGGTCTATGCGGAGCTGGCGGCAATCGGCGAGTCGATTCCCAGCGTCTCGATACTCAACATCGGTGGCGGCATCGGCGTACCAGCGCGCGCCGAGGACACGGCCATCGATCTGGGTGAATTGGCGCGCGCACTAGCCGAGGTCAAGGCGCTATATCCGCAATTCCAGTTGTGGATGGAACCGGGCCGTTATCTGGTCGCCGAAGCCGGCGTGCTGCTCGCAAAAGTGACGCAGACCAAATCCAAGGGCGACACTCATTTCGTCGGCCTGGATGCGGGCATGCACAATCTTTTACGTCCGGCGCTGTACGACGCCTGGCATCCGATCGTCAACCTCAGCCGGATCAATGAGCCTTGCACCGAGACCGTACGCGTGGTGGGGCCGATCTGCGAGTCCAGCGATGTGCTCGGTATCGATCGGCGTTTCCCGAAAAGCGCCGAAAGCGATGTCGTGCTGATCGCACAGGCCGGTGCCTATGGGGCGGTAATGGCGTCAAACTACAACCGACGCGCCAGTGCCGACGAGGTCATGCTGTGAGTCTGTCCCACCCGAAAGCTGCAAAGCAGTTCCGTTTCATTCGCAGCGAGTTCGATGCGGCCAGTGGCGTGGCTTCGCTCGTCTATGCCTTCGACGACGGCCCCGAACTGATCGAGAAAATCACCTTTCCGGACGCGCCCAGCCATCTGGGTGCCGATCGCGAGGCGGCATTCAGGCGTGCGTTGACCACCCTGCATCTGATCGCCGGCATCAGCTACTACAAAGCCGCGGCGCCACCGTCGATACACATCGATGGTGCCGGCATCGATATCGATACCGCGGCAATGCTCGACGAAATCTATCTGCACGGACTGGGCGAATTCGCGCATCAGAACGGTCTGGATCTGCGCGGCCGCATCGCGTTCCCGGCGGCACAGAACGAGGCCCGGCGCCATCTGGCGTCAGCGTTGGACCTGCCACGGCGAACCCTGGTACCGATCGGCGGCGGCAAGGATTCGCTGGTGACGGTGGAACTGCTGCGCCAGTGCATCGAGCCGATGACCGCAGTATGGGTAGGCAGCTCGGCCCTGATCCAGGCCACGGCGGAGCGCAGCGGCCTGCCCATGCTGAATCTGAAACGCCAGATTTCGCCGCTGCTGTTCGAGATGAATTTCAACGGCGCCTGGAACGGCCATATTCCCGTCACCGCGATCAATTCGGCGATTCTCGCCTGTGCGGCCATTCTTTACGGATTCGATGCGATCGCATTTTCCAATGAGCGCTCGGCATCCAGCGCCAATCTGGTGCGCGATGGGTTTGCGATCAATCATCAGTGGAGCAAGGGCCTGCGCTTCGAAGAATTGTTCCGCACCCATCTGCGCACGCACGTTGCTGCCGACCTCGATTACTTCTCGGCATTGCGCGCATTCTCGGAGCTGGCGGTAACCAGCCGTTTCGCGAAGCTCGAGCAATACCACACGGTATTTTCCAGCTGCAATCGCAACTTCAAGATCCTCGGCGATCGACCCACATCGCGCTGGTGCGGGGAATGTCCGAAATGCCATTTCGTATTTCTGGCGTTGGCGCCCTTCCTGCCCAAGGCGCGGCTATTGTCGATCTTCGGTCGCAATCTGCTCGACGATGCACGGCTGACCGGCGCCTTTGATGCGCTGCTTGAAGTGGATGCACACAAACCCTTCGAGTGCGTTGGCGAGGGGCAGGAATCGCGCGCCGCGATGGCGGCGCTGGCGGCACGCGCCGAGTGGGGCGAAGACGCGCTGGTTGCGCGTTTCGCACGCCAGATCCGACCGCTGCTCAACGCAGCCGACCTGGATATGGATGCACAGTTGCGCCCACAGGGCGCGCATCATCTGCCCGATCGCCTGTTGTCGATCCTGCATGCGTCTGGCTGAACTGGCATCGCAGCGCGTCGCGATTCTCGGCTTTGGCCGCGAAGGCCGTGCCGCCTGGCAGGTTTTGCGGTCCAGTTTTCCGGGCCCGTCGCTCACGCTGTTTTGCTCGCCCGGTGAACACGATGAAGCCTTGCAACTTCAAGATCCGGCATTGCACATCATCGTCGAGCCGGTGAGCGTGGATGCGCTCAAAACGTTCGACGTAGTCATCAAGTCGCCCGGTATCAGCCCCTATCGTGCACCAGTGGCCGAGGCCATTGCCGCCGGTGTGCACTTTGTTTCAGGAAGCGCGATCTGGTTCGCCGAGCACTCCGATGCAAAGACCATCTGCATCACCGGCACCAAGGGGAAAAGCACGACCAGCGCACTGGCTGCGTATCTGCTGCGTTCGCTCGGCGTGCGCACTGCACTCTGCGGCAATATCGGCCTGCCGCTGCTGGAATTGCTGCATCCCGAGCCCCCCCCGGAATGCTGGGTGATCGAGCTGTCGAGTTTCCAGACACGCGACTTCGATGGCACACCGACGGTGGCCGTGGTCACCAACCTGATCGAGGAACATCTCGATTGGCACGGCAGCGTTGAACGCTATGTCGACGACAAGCTGCGCATCCTCGGCACTGAGCCGCGCACACGGCGTGTACTGAACGCGCAGGATGCGCAGACACTGGCGCGCATCGGCACAGCCGACGCCGACTGGTTCAATCGCGACGATGGCTGGCATGTCGGCGCCACACATCTTTACTGGCGAGATGCTGCGATCATCCCGCGATCTGAACTTGCACTTGCTGGCGCGCACAATGCTGCGAATGCCTGTGCTGCACTGACCGCCATCGCGGCTGCCGGCTACGACGCTATGGCGGCCGTTCCGGCGTTGCGTAGCTTCGTACCGCTGCCGCATCGGCTGCAGACGCTGGGCGTGCAGCAGGGCATCGAATTCGTCAACGACAGCATCGCCACCACGCCGCAGGCGACGATTGCCGCTCTGGAACATTTTTCTGGCCGCGATATTGCACTGATCCTGGGCGGTCAGGACCGCGGCCTGGACTGGACCCCATTGCGTCATTATCTGATCGCGCATCCGCCGCGTGCAGTGGTCTGCACCGGGGCGACCACCGAACGCGTGCTGCCGCTGCTTGGCGCCGTGCCGGCACTGCGCGAGCGCCTGCACCGCAGCGAGGCCTTCGACAGCGCCTTTGCAGCGGCACGCGCAGCACTCGGCGATTCGGGAGTGTTGTTGCTTTCACCCGGCGCCCCTAGCTTTGGTCAGTTTCGCGACTATGTGGAACGCGGCAAGCTGTTTGCCCGCCTCGCCGGATTCGATCCGGAGGCCATCTCCGGTATCAAAGGATTGGGCATCGCATGACCGACAGTGTTGCATCCCAGCGCATCTGGGATCTGCCGATCCGCGTTTTTCACTGGCTGTTGGTGATCGGCGTGGTGCTGCAGTTCGGCACCGCGAAGTACGGCTGGCTCGACATGCAATGGCATTTCTGGATCGGCTATGGCCTGCTGGTGCTGCTGCTGTTTCGAGTGATCTGGGGCTTTGTCGGCAGCGACAGCGCGCGTTTTGTTCATTTCATCGTCGGCCCGCGGCGACTGCTGGATTATCTTCGCAGATGGTCCACCACGCCGATGTCACGCTTCGCCGGCCATAACCCGGCAGGCGGTTGGGCCACACTGATCATCCTTGCGGTTCTGTCGGCCCAGGCGCTCAGCGGCCTCGCCACCAGCGATGACATCGAATGGTTCGGACCGCTGTGCAATAAGTTGCCGGACCGCTGGATCGCCTTCGCCACCTGGCTGCATCATCGACTGGAACCAGTCATCCTGATGGTCGTCGCGTTCCACATCATCGCGATCGCGCTTTATCGCCTGCTGAAGCGCGACGCTCTGGTTGGTAGCATGTGGCATGGCCGGCGCGCGATCGAAGTCGCTGCGCCGGAACTCTCGGGCAACGGACGCGCCATCGCGCTGTTTTTACTGATCGCAGCGGGTGTCGCCGCACTGATCCTCTGGGCAGAATAGACATGCATATCGATAAACCTCGAATCTATCCGGTGAAATCGGCACGCGGACTGGAGCTGGACAGCGCCGAAGTCCAGCCACGCGGCCTGGTCGATGACCGGCGCTGGATGGTGGTCGATACCCAGGGGCGCTTTGTCAGCGCGCGCAAGATTCCGGCCATGGTGCTGATTGACGCGATGATTGATGTGGACGATGGCGCATTGACACTGAGCGCGCCTCACCAGGCGCCAATTCGCGTCGCAGTTCCCGATGCGGCCATGCCCAAAGTCGGCGTCGAGGTCTGGCAGGCGCCCTGCCCGGCACGCGAGGCCGATGCTGCGGCAAATGCGTGGATCGCCCACGTGCTGGGCGGTGACTATCGACTCGTGCATATGGCCGATGACTGTCTGCGTCCTGTGTCCGACGGCTGGTCCAGGGACGGCGATATCGTCAGTTTCGCGGATGGTTTCCCGTTGCTGCTGATCGGCACCGCGTCGCTGATCGACCTCAACCGTCGCCTGTCACGACCCGTGACGATGACAAACTTCCGCCCCAACCTCATCGTCCACACCGATGAGCCTTTCGTCGAAGATCAATGGAAGCACATACGTATCGGTACCGTCGAGTTTGACGTCTGCAAGCCGTGTACACGCTGCATACTCACCACCGTTGATCCGGTCACCGGCATCAAGGACGCCGAAGGCGAACCCCTGACCACGCTGAAAACTTTTCGTCGTTTCGACATCGGCGTCACCTTCGGGCAGAACCTGATTCCGCGTGGAGCCGGTGTATTGAGCGCGGGTGACGAGGTCATGGTTCCGTAACGCGGCGTGTAGAGTGGGTGGCTCTCAACAGCGGAGCTGGTCAACCCGCCATTTCGCAGTATTTGATGATGGTGGGTTGCACCCACCCTACAAAAGCAGCCATCGCCCAACCCCGAGCAATTGCTCTAAGTCAGAAGCCTAGTGTCCCGCACAATTTCAGCGATGAGATGCGTGTGCACGCGCTTCTCTTGGGCCACGATGGCGTGGCCCGATCACGCGAAGCGCGACGACAGGGAACTGCAGCAAAATGTTCGACTTCATCATCGTGGGTGCGGGTTCTGCCGGCTGTGTGCTGGCCAATCGTTTGTCGGCCAATCCGCAGCACCGGGTATTGTTGCTCGAAGCCGGGCCGCGCGACTGGCATCCCTTCATCCATATGCCCGCCGGCATTTCCAAGTTGGTGGGCAGCAAGGGGGTGAATTGGAGCTACGACACCGAACCGGAACCGCATCTGGATAACCGTCGTCTGTGGTGGCCGCGCGGCAAGGTGCTCGGGGGCTCCAGCTCGATCAATGCCATGTGCTACATCCGCGGCCATCGTCGCGACTACGACGATTGGGCCGCCGCCGGCAACCCCGGCTGGGGCTATGACGATCTGCTGCCGATGTTCAAGCGCAGCGAAAACAACGAGCGTGGCGCCGACGCGTTTCATGGCACGGGCGGTTATTTGAACGTCGCCGACCACCGCTATCGCAACCCGTTGTCGACCGTTTTTCTCGACGCTGCCGTCGAAGCCGGATACACACGCGATGACGATTTCAACGATGCCGACATGCAGGGCTTCGGCTTCTACCAGGTCACGCAGAAGAATGGTCAGCGCTGGAGCACCGCCGCCGGTTACTTGAACGCCGCCAGCGATCGCAGCAATCTCACCGTAGTCACGCGCGCCATGGTCGAGCGCGTGCAGATCGAAAACGGACGCGCGGTAGCCGTTGAATATCGCGTCGGCCGCAGGAAGCAGCGCGCCGAATGCGCGCGCGAAGTGATTCTCTCCGGCGGCGCGATCAATTCGCCGCAGCTGCTGATGCTGTCCGGCATCGGTCCGGTGGATCAGCTCGACAAGCACGGTATCGCGGTCAAGCATGCGGCGCCTGGTGTGGGTCGGAATCTGCACGATCATCTGGACTCATGCACGGTGTATCGCTGCACTCAGCCGATCACCTACGACCGCATCAGTGAGGTGATCACGGGTCTGCAGTATCTGTTGTTCAAGAATGGCCCCGGCACATCGAACGTCGCCGAGGCGGGTGGATTCGTGCGCTCCGAGCTCGCGCCCGACGAACGCCCCGACCTGCAGTTTCATTTCGTGCCGGCCCTCCTCGATGACCACGGCCGCAATCGCATCGCTGGCGACGGCATCACCCTGCACGCCTGCCATCTGCAGCCACGCAGCCGCGGCCATCTGGAACTGGCCTCGGCCGATCCGGTGGCACCGGCAAAAATTTTCGCCAACTATCTGAGCGATGCTGAGGGCTTCGATCGTTTGAGCCTGATCGAAGCCGTGCGCACGTCGCGCCGTATTTTCAACACGCGTGCCTTCGACGCATACCGCGGCAAGGAAATATTCCCCGGCGACAACGACGATTCCGACGCGGCCATCGGCGCCTTCCTGCGACGCAAATGCGAGACTGTCTATCACCCGGTCGGCACCTGCCGCATGGGTAACGACGCTATGGCCGTGGTCGACGCGCAGTTGCGCGTGCATGGTGTCGATGGCCTGCGCGTGGTCGATGCATCGATCATGCCCAGGATCGTGTCCGGCAATACCAATGCGCCGACGGTGGCGATCGCGGAGAAGGCGAGCGAGATGATTCTGGTGTAGGTCCGGCGATGTGGCAGCGGCTCTTGTGGGTCCGACCTGCGGTCGGACGCTTTTTGCCGACCAAGTCCACCCTGGCAAAAGCGTCCGACCACAGGTCGGACCCACAAGGACAGACAAAGAGCGTCCGGAGCAAGCCCCGGACCTACAACGGCGCGGGATACACGCGACCCGGCCGCAACGGCCGAAAACATTCCGCAGTTCGATAGAACGATTCGTCGCGATTGGCGTCGTGCCATCCCGGAATGCCCGACAGTGGCAAGGGTCTGAGTTCCTGCGGATCGTTGAGGCAGGCACCGCTGCGAACGCGGTCTGCCATCTGGCTGATGACGCGCCGTTCCGCATCGGCTGCCGACTCGTCTTTCGCAACGTTGGCCAGAACGCATTTTGCCGTCACCACCTGGTGCGGCATCAGCGCGTGCTCCAGCATGGCATGACCAAAGATGATGACCCGGATGCGACCATCCTGCCAGGCCGTACGCTCGGTACAGAACAGGTCATGCCAATCGTGACGGTCCCAATACCGAACCAGTGCCGGGTCTCGCAGCAACACGATCGCTCCGCCTTCATCGAAATGCGTGATCGCCATCTGCGCGCGCGAACGCTCGCTGCCTTGACGATCGTTCAACTCAGCGGCATAGCGCGCATTGATCGCGGATTTCAGCGCCGTGTATTCGATCCAGATCAGCGCATTGAGCAGGTCATGCCAGTTGTCGGCACGGGTGCTGATGGCGCCACGTTCGAAGCTGCGCTGTTCGTAGTGCAGTCCGTCACGCAGCAACTCAGGCGTCTGCGCCGCAAAGCGCAACGGCAGACCGGTGATCGCATGCGAACGTGCGCCCAGTTGGACATTGAGCTCGTCAATCGACGGCCATCCGGAGCCCGCGATCCACGGATATGCCGCGGCAATTCGATCCAGCGGCGGTCGCCGCCACACCTGCGGGTCTACGGCATCGCGCAGCGGCGCCTGATAACGCATAGGCTCAGACGACGATGCTGCCGTGCAGGTCGTGCTGATCGCAGGACTCGATCTGCACCATCACCATGTCGCCGGGCTTGAGTTTGGTCTTGACCGCGTTCGAAGTGACATAGACCTTGCCATCGATCTCCGGCGCATCGGCGCGCGAACGGCCGACAGCCACCGTCGGCCCGACTTCGTCGACCAATACCTGTTGCTGCGTCCCGACTTTTTTCTTCAGACGTTTCTTGCTGATCTTGGCCTGGGTTTTCATGAAGCGCTCGAGGCGATCCTGCTTGACGTCTTCGGGCACCGCGCCGGGCAAGTCATTGGCCTTGGCACCATCCACCGGTGAGTAGGCGAATGCGCCGACGCGATCCAGCTCGGCCGCCTTCAGGAAATCCAGCAGCTCATCGAACTCGGCCTCTGTCTCGCCGGGAAAGCCGACGATAAACGTGCTGCGCAACGTGATGTCCGGGCATACCGAGCGCCAGGCCTGGATGCGATCGAGATTCTTCTCGCCGCTGGCCGGACGTTTCATCAGCTTGAGAATGCGCGGACTGGCGTGCTGCATCGGAATATCCAGATACGGCAGGATTTTCCCTTCCGCCATCAATGGCACCACATGATCCACATGCGGATACGGATAGACGTAGTGCAGCCGTGTCCACGCGCCAAGCTCGCCCAGGCCCTCGCACAGCGCCTGCATGCGCGTCTGATACTGACGCCCGCGCCAGCTGCGCTCGGCGTATTTGACGTCGACGCCATAAGCGCTGGTGTCCTGCGACACCACCAGCAGTTCGCGCACGCCGCTCTTGACCAGCTTCTCGGCTTCGATCAGCACTTCATCCACTGGCCGCGAGACCAGATCACCGCGCATCGACGGAATGATGCAGAAGGTGCAGCGGTGATTGCAGCCCTCGGAAATCTTCAGATAAGCGTAATGACGCGGCGTCAGCTTGATGCCCTGTGGTGGCAGCAGATCCAGGAACGGATCGTGTTTGGGCGGCACCTGGGCGTGCACGGCCCGCATCACGCTTTGATAATCCTGGGGACCGGAGATCGACAACACGTCCGGGTATTTTTCCTTTATCAGACCGGCGCGGGCGCCCAGACAGCCGGTGACGACCACCTTGCCGTTCTCGGCCATGGCCTCCCCGATCGCATCCAGCGATTCCTCAACAGCAGCATCGATGAAGCCGCAGGTATTGATCACCACCACGTCGGCATCGTTGTAGCTCGGCACCACGGCATAGCCTTCCGCACGAAGTTGCGTAAGAATCCGCTCGGAGTCCACCAGAGCCTTGGGGCAGCCCAGGCTGACGAATCCGACTTTGGGGGAGGCGCGCGACATGGGGGAATCCTGGAGGCGTGATGACGGCAAAGCCGCGGAGTATAGGCCCGGCACCGTACAGTCATCCAACCAATCCGTGTTCAGCCTCATTCAGTTTGGCCCCGCAAGCGCGAAAACAACTGTTCCGCGGGCGTTTGAAAGCGAAACAGGCCGCTACGATGCGCGCTTTCGAACCTCCGGATCTTCTGTGAAACGCCTGCGCCTGTGTCTGCCCGCCCTGCTCCTTGTCACCTCGGTGGCAATGCCGGCGTCGGCGCAGGATACGCGGGCGCCGATCGATCAGAGTGTCGGCAGCAACCAATCGGTTCTGGCTGATATCGCCGGACTGCAGACCCTGGCCCTTGGCGGCCAGGGTGACTTCCAGATGCAATGCGCCGTCGCCACCTGGCATCAGATGAACAGCGAATATGAGCTGGCTGTGCAGCGCTGGCGACGCGCATTGCTGGCGGCGGCGGCACAAGGCAAACCGCACAGGGAAATGTTTGCGCTCAATTCCCTGGCGCTCAGTCAGATCGTCGCTGGTGATTACGATGCCGGTACCGAAAGCGCCGAGCAACTGCTGGTACTGGCGCGAACGCACGATGCACCCGGCTATGAGAGCGAAGCAGAAACCCGCCTTGGCACGATAGCGCGCCGACGCGGCCGCCTCGACGATGCACTGGAGCACCACCAGAATGCACTCAATGTCGGCCGCAAGTTCGAACGCGATGCGGCGATGGCGCAGGCGCTGACCAACCTGGGCACGGTGTACCGCGATATGGGGCGCTACTCCGAAGCCCTGGATCGGCAGATGCAGTCGCTGGAGTTGCGCAAGCAACTGGGTCCGGGCCATCGTGTCGACATCCCGTATCGCAATATCGGCCTGCTCTATCGCGAGATCGAAGACACGCAGTCGGCGCGTGAAAACCTGCAAAACGCCATCGAAGCAGCCAAGCTCGAATTCGATCCGTTTGCGCTGTCCTCGGCGCTGGGCAGCTACGCCACGCTGCTCAACGATCTGGGTGAATGGGATCAGGCGCTGGCACTTGCGCAGCGCGCGCTGGAAGTGGATCTGCCGCTTGGCAACAAGCAGGCGACAGCGCTCGAGTATCTGGAACTGGCCCGCGCCCAGATCGGCCTGCGCCGTTTTGGCAAAGCTTCCGAGCACGTCGACCAGGCACTGCGCCTGGGCCAGGAGATGAGCCAGGCCGATGTCATCGGTCGGGCACTGTTGTATCGCGGCGATCTGTTTGCCGCCGAAGGCAATCAAGTGGCTGCAGAAAGCGCTTATGCGCAGTCGCTGGAGCACCTGACGCGCGCGCAACTGAAGCCACAGCTGCATGCTGCCTACCTCGCCATCGAGCGCCTGCTCGAAGGCCGTGGCGCGGTGCGCGAGGCCCTGCTCTATTCACGCCAGCGCGCCGCCTTGCGCGAAGAGCTGCTCGGGCTCACATCTGCACGGCGCCTGGCGATTCTTGAACTCAAGCAGGAACGCGAGCGCACCGATCGCCAGATGGAAATCCTGCGCATGGACAACCAGGTCAAGGAGCTCGGCCTGCGCACCGAGAGCCTGCGCCAGCGCATTGCCATTGGCGCCCTGGTCGCCCTGCTCAGCATGGTCGCGTTCCTGATCTGGCGCTTGAACGAGGTGCGCCGCCTCAATGCCGAGCTGGCGCGGAAGAACAACGCGATTTCGTCGCAGGACTCGGCGCTGCGGGCCGTCAACGCCCGCCTCACCGCACAGGCCAGCGAGCTGTATCGCGCCGCCACCGTCGATCCACTGACCCAGTTATTCAACCGCGGTCATCTGATGCACATGTTGAACCAGATGTTCGATGAGTCGGTCAAGAATGGTCGAGAGATGACCCTGCTGCTGATCGACCTGGATCGTTTCAAACCCGTCAATGACAACTACGGCCACCAGTTCGGCGATCGGGTTCTGGCTGCTGCGGCCGGTGTATTCCGCGAAGAACTGCGTGGTTCGGAGTTGCTCGGCCGCTACGGCGGCGAAGAGTTCATCGTAGGTCTGCTGGGCCACGACGAGGACCAGTCGCTGGGCATCGCCGAACGCCTGCGGATTACCCTTCAACAACGCATGGGCGCCCTCGATGGCCGACGCCTGGATATCACCACCAGCATCGGCGTGGCCCGCGTCGGGCAGCTGCGGGTACCGTCGGTGAGCGCGTTGATTTCCGCTGCCGACGACGCGCTGTACAGCGCCAAGCGCCTCGGCCGCAATCGGGTCGAACGTTTCGTCACGACGGCGACGGGTGGCTTTGATATGCGGTAATCAAGAAATGTGGGAGCGGCGTGAGCCGCGAAGCTCTTGCTCTGATCTAGAATCAGAGCAAGAGCTCGGTTGGGCAGGCGCAGCGCGTGAATCCCCAACTGCGTGGGCTGAGCATTGTTCGCAATCGCTACGCGCCGCGCAGCGCCGGTGACCAGATCTATGATCAGTTGCTGCGTGAGTCCTATCGTGCTCAGTTGCTCCAGAC
>JANMUE010000169.1:0-2006 GCA_031391205.1 Lysobacterales bacterium
TCAATCTGCGGCCACCCGAACTGATGGTGTAGCTGACGGAACTATCACCGCGACACTAGCCAATCCATCAGGCATCGGCAATGGTGTGTACATGGATACGTTGACGGTCAATGTGTGCTTCGATGTCTCCTGCTCGAATCCAGCGAGAGGCAGTCCATGGACTGTGAATGTTGTTTATATCGTTGAGTCAACCAGTGGCGTTGATTTCCAACAAAAAGCAATACCCATTAATGTCATAGGTATGGCGTGGAGTGCCTTCACCCAAAGAATCTATGTCGTAGTTCCCAGCTATTCGCCATTGAGCCCCAATACGATTGCTCAGATTGATCCTTATAATGGAATGATCGATGCAACTGCGCCATTACACAATGCTATCGGCGGTACGTTGGTAGCGTCTGAAAACGGTCAATACCTGTACGTAGCGACCCGAGATTCAGTACAGAGAATGCGTACATCGGACCTTGTCACTGACTTAATCATTCCGCTGAGTGGCAATCAGAGTGTTGAAGTTATAAAAGTAGCGCCTGGAGCACCCCAAACCATTGCAGTAAAATTCTCAAATCCGCCTAGTTCATTAACCATTTTTGATAACGCCATACCTCGCGGTCAATCCATCACAGACACGAACACAGAATTACTTAGCTCATTTTCATGGGGCTCAACCAGCAGCAACATGTTCGTCCATATGAATGCCATACTGCGCAGCACAGTCGTAACGACAACTGCTTCAAGTTTCGGATTATCGATCACACAAACTTCAGTGGCGAACACGTCGCCAGACTCCTCTCTGTCGGGTGACATGCAATTCTCGAATGGTTTTCTCTATTGGGACGGGGGTGGCTTCTTCGACACTACGACAAACGCACTCAGCACTCCATTTAGTATAACGACACCTTCCAAGTTAACCCTCGATAACCTACACAATCGAGCGTACTTCTTAACCACGGAACAGCCGATATACGCCACGTCTCGCGTTGTTACGCTCCATGGATTCGAGCTATCAACACGCAAGCCTCTATGGCTGGCTAGGTTTCCTTCGCAAAACTTTTCTAGATACCTAACACGCTGGGGCAACGACGGGCTAGCATTTACGACGTCCTCTGCAACAGATTCCCTTATATTGATTTCCGGTTCAATCGTTACGCAATAGGAACAAGCATGCGCTGCTGAACATCGCCGGGCACCGGGTTGCTGGATACCATGACGTATCCCACCAGCACCAGTAGCTATCGCCTAGTGCTGAAATACCTGTACCAGAACGGCCTGTTGAGCCAAGTAAAAGACAACACCACGAACTCCAGAGGCCAAGTCACTCAAGAGATCCTGGGAAAGGGCATTACCAATACTACGGCGGAATCAGTTTCTACTAAGGCGCTCCACCACCAACATGTTCATGCCGTTCCTGAAATCGATCCGTTGCTGACCTTAATGCGATCTGCCTTTTATTGGCGAGGCGGTGACACTATCAATCAGCCAATCACCCGCGCGCAGATTTCCAGCAAGGTACCGGGCAACAATCCCAGCACCAAGACCGCCAGTCCATTGGCGCTGAGCACAGTACGCAGGGAACCGCTGGCTTCAATGACGCCACTGTCGGTGGGCGCATCGAAGTACATCAGCTTGACGATGCGGATGTAGTAGTACGCGCCGATCACCGAAAAGAACACGGCGACACCAGCGAGCCAGGTGTCACCGATGCCGATCACGGCTTGGATGACTGCCAGCTTGGCAGTGAAGCCAACGAACGGCGGCACACCGGCAGTGCTGAAAATCAGCATCGCCATCACTGCGGCAAACCAGGGGCTCTTCTTGGCCAGCCCCTTGAAGTCGTCCAGTTCATCGGCCTCAAAGCCTTGGCGAGACAACAACAGAATCACACCGAAGGAGCCTACGGCAGTGAGCACGTAAGTAATGGTGTAGAACATTGCCGCTTGATAACCCTGCGCCGTACCGGCCAGGATGCCGAGCAAAATGAAGCCCACATGCGAGATGGTCGAATACGCCAG
>JANMUE010000506.1:0-1172 GCA_031391205.1 Lysobacterales bacterium
TATGCGATGGAGCCGGAGAAGCCCCAGAGCAAAGACAAGGGTGCAGATACAGCGCCCTGTGCAACACCACAGGCCAAGGATTCCGTTCGTGGTGAGCTTGTCGAACCACTCAGTGTCTCTGTGCAGAACCCTTCGAGGGCCGTCGGTCATCCCAGTGGGACAGGCTCAGAGCGAACGGAAATCGCGAATCAGGCAATTCCGAAAGCCCATGTGGTGAAGTTCTACCGCGAAGTGCCCAACAAGAATCGCGGTCAGTCGTACATTCGCATGCCGTCGTATGAACAGGTGCGTGACGATGCAATTCTGTATGCGCATGCTTCGCGCATCCTGCATCTGGAAGCCAACCCGGGTAATGCGCGTGCGTTGGTGCAGCGTCATGGCAAATCGGAGCTGTGGATCAATCCGCCGCCCATTCCCTTGGCGATGAAGGAAATGGATTCGCTATACGAGCTGCCCTTCCAGCGCGTGCCGCATCCTGCGTATGGCAAGGCCAAGATTCCTGCGTATGAAATGATTCGCTTCTCAATCGCGATTCAGCGCGGTTGTTTTGGCGGCTGCACCTTCTGTTCGATTACCGAACACGAAGGCCGCATCATCCAGAATCGTTCGGAAGACTCGATCATTCGCGAGATTGAAGTGATTCGCGATACCGTGCCCGGCTTTACTGGCGTGGTGTCCGACCTCGGCGGACCAACCGCGAACATGTATCGCCTGGCCTGCAAGTCGAAGGAAATTGAATCGGCCTGTCGCAAACCTTCGTGTGTGTATCCGGGCATTTGCCCGAACCTCAACACCGACCACACGCCGCTGATCAAACTGTATCAACGTGCGCGCACGTTGCCGGGCATCAAGAAAGTATTGATCGGCTCCGGCGTGCGTTACGACTTGGCGGTTGAATCGCCTGCCTATGTGAAAGAGCTGGTGCAGCATCACGTCGGCGGCTACTTGAAGATTGCGCCAGAAGCCATCGGCGAAGGTCCGCTGTCCAAGATGATGAAGCCCGGCGTGGGCTCGTACTACAAGTTCAAAGAACTGTTCGAGAAGTTTTCCAAGGAAGCGGGCAAGGAACAGTACTTGATCCCCTACTTCATCGCCGCGCATCCCGGCACCACCGATCAAGACATGCTGGACTTGGCGTTGTGGTTGAAGCAGAACGGTTATCGCGCCGATCA
>JANMUE010000226.1:0-3150 GCA_031391205.1 Lysobacterales bacterium
GTTTGGCCACAGGCGGACAGTATTGCCAACACCGTTACCAAAACCATCGTTCTGACTATCACAGTAGTACCCCTCACCATTCAGAAACCCAGCAATCTGAACATTTCACCTACAACCGCAGCTCACGCTGTACATCAGCCATCAACAGGCTGCCGAACCGCGCCCCATTCTGCCGCTTCGTGCCAAAACTTTTAGGAACCATGCTGTCGACAAAGAGCTTGCCATCAAGGTGATCTACTTCGTGTTGTAAAATGCGCGCTTCCCAGCCGCGAGCTCGCCATTGAAGCGGCCTTCCATTCTCGTCAAACCCACGCACATCTATCTCGTGCCATCGCTCTACCAATGCAGTAAACCCACTAACTGACAAACACCCCTCGAAGAACAGCTTTCTGACAGAACTTGTCGGCGCAAGAATCGGGTTTACAAGTACTCTTAGCGTTATAGGCTGCCGCTCCTGCTCGGTACGAACAGCCGGCTGAAGCTGGCCCATTAGCGCTTCATTGTCCTCATACACCAGCACACGTAATGGCACGCCAATTTGCGGTGCAGACAGTCCGACTCCCGGCGCCTTGCGCATCGTCTCAATCATCTTGGCGACCAGTGCCTGAAATTCAGGCGTCACGATGTGCTCAACGGGGACTTCTTGAGCAACAGAACGTAAAACCGGGGAGCCCGCCTCTACGACCGTGGCCAAGTTCATCGGTCCGCTATCTGGCGCCACCTTTGTACAACCAATCAGGGCAAGGCAACAGCTAAGAAACACGCAGCTGATTATGGCGCTCGGTGCCGGGCACCGTTCCTGGCTGTCCTCGTTCCTGGTTGGGCAATTGGAAATATTCAAGATAGCGATTGCCTATGGGTTGATCTTTCGGAAACCATAAACGCCCCATTGGACGTGTGCGTAGTACAAGGCCTTGTGGTGACGCAGCTCGAACAGTGAAGGGTCACCAGGTTTCAATCCCTCCTGTTTCACCAGTTCCGGGTTCTTTACATACTTTTCTTTTACGGCAGGTACGTAGATGCCATTCTCCGAATAAGAGAGGAACCCATGGAGGAAGCCATAACCGCTGTCATAGCAAATCACCTCTGCGCGACCAGGCGCCCGCTTATTCAAGTAATCGTCTTTTTCCACGGGACAAGAAATTAGCGACTTCTTTTCAAGAAGCTTGCCTTGATGATAGATCGTAGCCTCATATTTGTTCTGTGATACGGCGGCGACCTCTATACGGTACTCACCCGGTATGTCCCTCCCGAAGTTGGCTCGAGTTTCTGACTCAAATACACCCACAAACAAATCCCCGGCGCGGGCCGAGCAAGCGGTCAATACCGCCAGACAACTCACTGTAAAAACACGCATCCACTTACTCCAAAAATGCCCAACAGGTAACGAACGCGCGGAACGGTGCCGGTCCGAGGGTTCGGGGGTATTTGCGTAAGTTGAATATGCATTCCTTCCCCGCCTCCCATCGTCACTGTTGTTCGTTGTTGCATCATCGTCCTACTCCCTAATGCTTTGTCTAAGTGTGAATTGGTTTTCGTTACAGCGTCAAGCGCAGCTTGATGACGATACGTGTTCATTACCGCTCCATCCCCGCCTCACTCGCTACACGCTGCACCGGCGATAACAAGTACTGCAATACCGTACGCTTACCTTCGACAATCTCAGCACTAAGCTGCATACCTGCTGCAAGCGGCAGCGGTGATTCATTCACCATCAGCACTTGCTGCTTGAGTTCAATTGTGGCTTTGAAGGTCATGGTGGAAGCCACACCGCTTTCGGTTTCGTTGTCTTCCGCTTGTTGATTGCTGGCTTGATTGCTGTCCTGGGCTTGCGAATCCGCAATCACGGTCTTCACCACACCATCGACCATGCCGTAGCGTTGAAACGGATAGGCAGCGAGCTTGAGCCTGACGTGTTGGCCAGGTTTAACAAAGCCAATGTCCTGATTGTTGATCATCACTTCGGCGAGCAAGGGTTCGTTCTTGGGCACGAGGCTGACGAGTACCGTGCCGGGTTGCACTACGGCGCCAATGGTGGTGGTGGCGAGTTCTTTGACGATGCCGGCTTGCGGGGCTTTGAGTTCGAGATTGGCTTGCTGAAACTGGGCCTTGGTTTGCTGTTGTTCGAGTTGGCTACTCTGACTGACGGCCTGCATGCGCAAGGTATGCAGGTCGCTCTCGTACGTGCTCCTCAGTTGCGCGAGGCTTTTGTTGGCTTCGGTGACGGTAGCTTCGAGGCTGAGCACCGTAGCGCGCTGGGCTTCGAGGTCTTGTTGGTTCTCAATGGCGGCTCGACGCATTTCTTCGGCTTGTAGTTCGCCGACCATTTTTTGTTTGGCGAGTTTTTCATAGGCGTCGGCCGAGCGTTGATAACTGGGCAGCGTGCGTTCCAGCTTGCGCAGCACTTCATTGGCGGCGGCGAGTTCTTTGATCGCACGATCTTTGACGGCTTGGTGTTGGTCAACAGAATCGAGATAAGCTTGACGATGAGATTTTCGCTGCGCTTCGGCCTGGGTGAATAGCAGTGAATCGTCGCTGGCTTCTTTGACAAGAGACCGGTTGCTCAGCTCGGCATCAATGCGCCGCACTTGCAGCTTTTGAATGGCCAGCTCGCGGGTGATGGCGGTACGGTCGGCAGTGTTTTCGGTGGGGTCGAGCCGGGCGAGCACTTGACCTTCGCTGACTTCATCGCCTTCCTTCACCAGAATCTCGCGCACGATGCCGGCGCTACTCGGCTGCACGATCTTGACGTAGGTTTGTGGCACTAATCGGCCTTGCGCCACTGCGACGATGTCGAGCTTGGCGAAGATGGCCCACAGGACCAGCAAGGTGAACAAGGTGGTGATCGTCCACATGGTCCAGCGTGGTGCTTGCTCGGGCTGGTTCATGGCGATTTCAAACAGAGCGGAGCGGATGCGGGGGGCTAGGGAAATTGATTGTGTCGCTGCCGGGGTGGTGGCGATGGTTTGGTTAGTCATGGCTGATCATCCTCACCCTGCCCTCTCCCTGAGGGAGAGGGGAACAGACATCGGAACGGGCAGACACTTGGGTCTGCCCCTACAGAAGAAGGGTTCAGCGGTATGCTGTGCAGTGTCATGAATTCCCACCCTCCTGCTTATCTCCCGCAATCACGGTGAGTTTTTCGCCGAT
>JANMUE010000308.1:0-3769 GCA_031391205.1 Lysobacterales bacterium
CCTCCGGCCGCGAATTCTGTCCGCGGTCGCGCGGAGATTCGCGGCCGGAGGCCGCTCCCACATTCATCACCCGAAGTTACGCAAGGATTTTTTGATGAGTTCTGCCTTCGCCCCACTGAGCAATGACCGTTTCCTGCGCGCGCTCCGCCGTCAGCCGGTGGATCAGACTCCGGTCTGGATCATGCGTCAGGCCGGGCGCTATCTACCGGAGTACCGCGCCACGCGCGCCCGAGCTGGTTCCTTCCTGACGCTTTGCAAGACGCCCGAGCTCGCCTGCGAAGTCACCTTGCAGCCGCTGGCGCGTTTCCCGCTTGACGCGGCGATCCTGTTCTCTGACATCCTCACCGTCCCCGATGCTATGGGCCTTGGTCTGTCATTTGCCGAGGGCGAGGGGCCGCGCCTGGCGCGACCGCTGCGCTCACGTTCCGATATCGACAAACTCGCAGTGCCTGACATCGCCGCGGAGCTCCGTTATGTCACCGATGCAGTCGCGCTGATCCGCCGCGAGTTGAATGGCCGCGTGCCGCTGATCGGATTTACTGGCAGCCCGTGGACACTCGCCTGCTACATGATCGAAGGCGGTGGCTCTGAGCATTTCGCACTCGCCAAAGCGCTGCTATGGGACGACCCGGACAGCGCACATCGTCTGCTCGATGTGCTGGCGCGCACAGTCACTGCGTATCTGCAGGCACAGATCGACGCCGGCGCGCAGGCGCTGATGATTTTCGATACCTGGGGCGGTGCGCTCGCGGTCGGCCACTACCGTGAATTCTCGCTGCGCTACATCAGCCACATCGCACAGGGATTGAAGCGTGGCGAAGGCGAGACCCGCGTGCCGCTGATCGTGTTCAGCAAAGGCTGCGGACATTCACTGGAGCAGCAGGCCGACACCGGAGCAGATGGCGTCGGACTCGACTGGACGAGTTCGCTCGCCGATGCGCGCACTCGTATCGGCGCTCGCGTGGCACTGCAGGGCAATGTCGACCCGGTGGTGCTGTATGCGTCGCAGCTTGCTGTGCGCGCCGAAGCGAAGCGCTGCGTGCATGAGTTCGGTCGGCATCCTGGACATGTGTTCAATCTCGGGCATGGCATCCATCCCGGCATTGATCCAGAACGCCTGGGTGCGTTGATCGATACCGTGCATTCCGAAAGCCGTGCGTTATTTTCAGAAATGTAGGGTGGGTGCAACCAACCATCCTCGAATTCCCACGCAATGGTGGGTTGCACCCACCCTACGAAAGTGCCGCTCCCATGACCCAACCCAAACGCTCCTGGTTCGCCTACATGTCCGCTGGCCTCGGCCTGCTGTCGCTGATGGGCGTGTTGTGTTTCCACTTTCCCGACCTGCTTACCAGCCGCGATTTCCGCGCGGTGTATACCGAAGAATTCGCGCGCAACACTTTGCTGATCGGTCTGATCGCCGCCTTCATCCTGGGCACGCTGGCGATCCTGCGCGGTCGCGATCCACGCGTGGCGATGATCGGAGTCTGCAGCGCGGCGTTGGCGGTGTTGCTCGGCGGCGCCAAGGTTGAGTTCGGCGCAATCGAACAGACGCCATTCTCGCTGGGACTCGACTGGTTCGTGATCGCGCTGTTCTTTTCGGCCATCGTCTTCGTGCCGATCGAACGCATGCTGGCGGTACGTCAGCAATCGCCGCTACGCCCGGAGTGGCGCACCGATATGGCATATTTTTTCATGAGCCATGTGCTGGTGCAGTTCGTGCTGATCGCCGTTACCGCATCGACGTCCACGGTCGCGAAGTTTGCCGCCTTCCCCGCCGTGACCGGCACCATCCAGGGTCTGCCGGTGTGGCTGCAGTTCCTGCTCGCAGTGTTTTTCGCGGATCTGGCGCAGGCCGTGCTGCACCGGATTTATCACAACATTCCCTGGCTATGGAAATTCCATGCCGTGCATCATTCCAGTCGGCACATGGACTGGCTGGCCGGCTCGCGTGTGCACCTGGTCGAAATCCTGCTGACGCGCAGCGCCGTGCTGCTGCCGCTGGTGATCCTGGGCTTTGCACCGGCGGCAGTGAACGCCTACGTCATTCTGGTCGGCATCCAGGCGGTGTTGGCGCATGCCAATCTGCGCGTCAATTTCGGCTGGCTCGAATACGTCCTGGTCACGCCGCGCTATCACCACTGGCACCATGCCCGCGAGCGCGACTACATCGATGTGAACTACGCCATCCACCTGCCCCTGGTCGACATGATCATGGGCACGTTCAAGCGCCCGCCTTCGGGCATCTGGCCGGAAGAATACGGTGTGATGAAGCTGGAAACCGTGCCGACAGGCTTCATCGCGCAGACGATGATGCCGTTCAAGCCCAAACAGGATTATCCCGATTTCGTCGGGCGCAGCGACCCGACCTCGTAGGCCGGAGGTGAGCGCAGTGAACCCCAGCGGGGTTGCCACTTCGTCGGGCGTAGCGACGCTGCCGCATAGATCGCTCGCGTAGCGCGATGGCAATGCAATACTGCAACAATACCGTCCTTCCGGGACCAGGTATCGTCATGATTCGTCTGCTGTCGCTCGCCTTCATCACGATGCTGATCACCGCCTGCTACTCGACACGGCCGTCACCAGACTTGCCTGAGAACTCCGCCGCTACGCTGCGCATCGCCACATTCAACGTCTCATTCTATGCCGGCGGTTCCGGAAAGCTGGGCCAGGCCCTGCGCGATGGCGATGCCGACAAGCTCAAGGTCGTGTCGGTGATCCAGCGCGTGCGCCCGGACATTCTGCTGCTCAACGAGTTCGACTACGAAGCCGACTCCAGCAGTGTCGATCTGTTCCGCGAAATACTCAGGCAGGATCAGCCAGGCTCTACCGGTGTCGACTATCCACACTATTTTCATGCCGAGGTGAATACCGGCGTGCAAAGCGGCCACGACCTGAACCGTAATGGCAAGACCGGCGACGCCAGCGATGCCTGGGGTTTCGGCGCCTATCCAGGCCAGTACGGCATGCTGGTGCTGTCGCGCTATCCGATCGACGCCGCGGCACTGCGCAGCTTTCGCAACTTTCGCTGGCAGGATATGCCCGGAGCGTTGCGTCCACCCAGCGCGCTGGGCGAAGGCTGGTTCGATGAAGACTCGATCTGGGCGCTGCTGAGACTGTCGAGCAAGAGCCACTGGGATCTGCCCATCGCCACGCCGCTGGGGCGTCTGCATGTGCTCGCGATGCATCCGACACCGCCGGTGTTCGACGGGCCCGAGGATCGCCACGGGCGCCGCAATCACGATGAGATTCGGTTATTCGCTGATTATCTTGATCCGCAGCGCGCGCAGTATCTGATCGACGATCAGGGACGTCGCGGCGGCATCAATGCCGATGCCGGATTCGTCGTGCTGGGCGATCTCAATGCCGATCCGGTAGACGGCGAAAGCGCGCGCGGCGCTATTCAACAGTTGCTGCTGCATCCGCGCATCAATGCCGGGTTCGTTCCGAAAAGCCTGGGCGCTGTCGCGAAGTCTTCTGCTGATCGCGGACCCAATGCCGCGCATCGCGGCGATGCGGCAGACGATACCGGAGACTTTTTTGAGCCCGCGTCGGGCAATCTGCGTATCGACTACGTGCTCCCCTCGAACGAATTCGAAGTCGTCGATGGCGGCGTGTTCTGGCCGGCACCGGGCAATCCCGACGCCGAACTCGCTACCGCGAGCGATCACCATATGGTGTGGCTGGATCTGCGCAACCGCTAAAAAGATGGAGTATGTAGGCTGGCGGTGAACGCAGTAAACCCCAGCAGACCTGCGCGCCTGCTGGG
>JANMUE010000361.1:0-5344 GCA_031391205.1 Lysobacterales bacterium
ACTCTTGAAAGAAAGAGCAAAAGCATCGCGGCGGGACGCCGCTCCCACGGGTATTCGCAACCCAACGGTTGTGTATTGCCGCCCATACCGTCACAATTCGCGCCCTTCGTCGAATGTCGGGGCGTAGCGCAGCCTGGTAGCGCACTTGCCTGGGGGGCAAGGGGTCGCGAGTTCAAATCTCGCCGTCCCGACCAATCGACGCAGCACCGTTCCACAATGACCTCAGCGCACACGAACGCGGCCATCCTGCCCTCATGATGCGCGACCTTTATCCCGCCATCGAACCTTACGCCAGCAGCATGTTGCCGGTCTCGGCGTTGCATACCCTGTATTTCGAACAATGCGGCAACCCAGACGGCAAGCCAGTGGTGTTTCTGCACGGCGGTCCGGGTGCCGGGTGTGGCGCTGATCACCGTCGATTCTTCGATCCTGCGCGATACCACATCATTCTGTTCGATCAACGTGGGTCTGGCCGGTCCCTGCCGTTTGCCGAGACTGCGGCCAACACGACATGGGATCTGGTTGCCGATATCGAGCGCCTGCGCATCCATCTGGGGATCTCGCGTTGGCAGGTATTCGGTGGCTCCTGGGGTTCCACGCTGGCGCTGGCCTATGCCCAGACGCATCCCGAGTGCGTCAGCGAACTGATTGTGCGCGGCGTTTATCTGCTGCGCCGCTTCGAGCTGGAATGGATGTATCAAAGCGGCCTCAGCATGATCTGGCCTGAGTTCTGGCAGGACTACATCGCGCCGATCCCCGTTGGACAGCGCGCCGACATGATCAGTGCCTACCATCGCCAACTGAACGACCCCGATCGCGAGATGCGCATGCTTGCAGCGCGTGCCTGGGCGCTATGGGAAGGGCGCACTTCGTACCTGCGCGTCAACGAAACTTTTGCGGCGGATTTCGGGTCAGATCTGGTGGCAGAAGCGGTGGCGCGTATCGAATGTCATTACTTTGTCCACGGCGGATTTTTCGAACACGATGATCAGCTGCTGCGCGATGCCCATCGCCTGCAAGGTATTCCTTTGGCCATCGTGCACGGTCGCTACGATTTGCTGTGTCCGCCCACCAACGCCTGGGAGCTGCATCGTGCGGTGCCCGGCTCGGAACTGACTTTCGTGGCCGATGCCGGGCATTCCGGCTTCGAGGCGGGAACGCGCTCGGCCCTGATCGAGGCGACCGATCGATTCGTACGCTGATGCGCGATGCCTTGTATCCATTCGATGGATGCAAGACGATGCGGTCATGCGACCTGTTCGGAGGGTCCCTTGGAAATCGGAATGGAAGATTTGTTGATGTTCGCCCCCTGGGTCGCCTCGATACTGGGGCTGTTGGTGGGCAGTTTTCTCAACGTGGTCATTCTGCGCCTGCCACCACGCCTGGAATTCGGCTGGAAACGTGACGCGCGGGAAATTCTCGAGCTTCCCCAGCCGGACGAAACCGCGCCTCCAGGAATCGTGGTGCAAGGCTCACACTGCCCAAAGTGCAAGCACGCGCTGAGCTGGTACGAAAACATTCCATTGCTGTCCTGGTTGGCGCTGCGCGGTCGGTGCCGCTCGTGCAAGACATCGATCTCGATCCAGTATCCGATCATCGAGGCACTAACCGGAGCGGCATCCTGCCTGATCGTCTGGAAATTCGGCGTGGGTGCCGAAGGCGTGATCGGTCTGATCCTGACATGGATGCTGATTGCAGCAGCCGGCATCGATTTTCGTACCACGCTGCTACCTGACCAATTCACCTTGCCGCTGATTTGGCTGGGTCTGCTTGCTTCGGTCTATGGCGTTTACGTCGATCCGGTGTCGGCAATCTGGGGTGCTGCCGCAGGTTACCTGTCGCTATGGAGTGTCTATTGGGCCTTCAAATTGCTGACCGGCAAGGAGGGCATGGGTTATGGCGACTTTAAACTGCTTGCTGCGCTTGGAGCGTTCTGCGGCTGGCAGGGATTGCTTCCGATTGTGCTGCTGTCGTCTCTGGTGGGCGCGGTGATCGGTGGTCTGTACTTGGCGTTGCGCAACAAGGACAGCCAGACGCAGATTCCGTTCGGGCCCTTCCTCGCCATCGCCGGCTGGATCCAGTTCGTGTTTGGCGGCGATATCGCCGATGCCTATTTCCGTGCCATGGGTATGGGCTGACGGCCATGGCAGGATTTCTGGTCGCGGTGACCGGAGGCATTGCATCCGGCAAGTCTGCGGTATGCGATCGACTCGCGACGCACGGTGCTATTGTCATCGATGCCGATATCGTGTCGCGTGACTTGGTGGCGCCGGGCGAGCCGGCCCTGCAGGAAATCGTCGCAAGTTTCGGCGCCGAGGTGATCGACGCGCAAGGGGCGCTCAAACGCCGCTTGCTGCGTGAGCGCATTTTTTCCGATCCTGAAGCACGTCAGCGACTGGAAGCCATCCTGCATCCGCGGGTGCGCGTGCAGCTGCGCGAACGTGCCGACGCTGCCGACTGCGCGTATGCGGTATTGGCGATCCCCTTGTTGATCGAGTCGGGTCACTACCACTGGGTCGATCGGATTATCGCCGTGGATGTCGACGAAGCTACGCAGATACGACGCCTGATGCAGCGCGACGCTGCGAGCGAGCCGCTCGCGCGTTCCATCCTGGCGGCACAAGCGGGGCGTCGCGAGCGCCTGATGATCGCCAGCGATGTGTTGATCAATGATGCGGATTTACCGACACTACAGCGCATGACCGCTCGCCTGCACGAGATTCTGCTGGTGATGGCGCGTGCCAAATCGCAGACGCAGTCGTAACCGCATCGTTTCGTTCCGAAGCTGGATAGACTGGGAGTAATCGGATGCAAGATGGCGAGACCATGGCACGCCTGCGCATCGAGCAGCTCAAGGCGCGTCTGCAACTGATACCGCACGCCGAAGGCGGCAGTTATGTCCGTCATTTCACTTCCGACGCCACCGTTCTGGCTGGTGCACGCGGACGCCCGGCCAGCACCGCGATCTGGTATCTGCTCAGCAGTGGTGAGCGCAGCCTATGGCATGTGGTCGATGCCGACGAAATCTGGCATCACATCGAAGGGGAGACAGTCAGCGTGCTGGTCTATCAGCCGGAGACGGGCGAAGTGCAGCGGCATCGTCTGGGCCCTTTCGACGATCACGCGACGCCGTTCCTGGTGGTGCCGCGGGGCTGCTGGCAGGCCGTCATCGAAATCGGCGAGTACGCGTTATGCACCTGCGTGGTAGCGCCCGGATTCGAATATCAGGGGTTTTCGCTGATTCGCGATCTGGGCGATCAACGTGCGTTGTTCGATGGCGTGCTCGCTGAATGGAAGCACCTTTTGTAGGAACGGCGCGAGCCGCGATGCACTTGCTCTGCTCTTGATGGTAGAGCAAGAGCATCGCGGCTCACGCCGCTCCCACATTTCCAATCAATCCACCCAGGCCGCCACCATTACACGCTTGCCATGCAGCAGTTGCTCGTAGGCATCGGGTGGCGGCGTCAGTAGTTCGACGCGGGCGAATCCGATCTTGCGCAGGATCCAGATCAACGCCTCGGTGCTGGGCACCAGGCAGATGCCAGTGGTGCTGGCCTCTGGACCATGGGTGTCGTCGATCTCATCGATAATGCCGAACGAACCTTTCAAAGGTCGCACGAACTTGTAGCTGCCGTAGTCGACCATGCCGCTCATATTGGGCACGACCTGGGTTTCGACAATGCAGACTTTGCGGGTGAGCGCGCGCGCAACGCGCAGCGCGCCAACGGGATTTTCCAGGTGGTAGATCAGCCCCAGAATCAGGCAGACATCGAATTGGCCCCAGGCCTGGGTATCAATGGCGTGCACGTCGCTATGACGCAGTTCGATCTGGCTCAGGCTCAGTGTGTCGCGAATCAGGGTTGCATCTGCGATGTGCTCGGGCCGCGTGTCAACGGCGACTATTTTTGCGAAGCCGCGTTGCGCCAACTGGCACGAGAACCAGCCCTGATGACAGGCCAGATCGATCGCAGTCGCCGCAGATTCGCGGCCTTTGAAGTCACGATCCAGCACTTCATCGAGCATCCGGCTGCGGGTGTGATGAATGCTGTCGAGCCAGCCGCCGTCGTAGCTGGGTGTGATGGCACCGCTGGGCAGATGGAACGGATAGAACCAAGGGCGCGATAACGCTTGCGCTTCCAGCGCTTCGGTGGAGCGTGTCGGGCTCATGCTTACTCCGATCGGGGCTGGGTCGCAAAGTCGCGGCGTGCGCCGGAGATGGTCACCGTAAAACCGGCGACAACATCGATCAGCGTCATCAGCAGCAGCGCCAGAAACGCCGAGTGTGCAAATCGGGGCATGATCAGGAACTCCACCAGCGCGACTACGAACACCAACAGCGAAAGTGCGTGATCGACGATGGTCGCCGAGCCGGTGCGCGTCGCCTTGAAAATTTCGAAATACAGCAGGACCAGACCCAGAAGGATCACGCTGTCGCCGGCGGTCAAAATCAGCTTGCCTTCGGACGGCAGCGTCCAGGTCAGCAACGCATGCGAGAAACCCGCATCGCCTCCGAACGCGATGACATTGGCGATCAGCAGTGCGATCGAGAGCAGGGGAAAGGCGGCAAGCATGCGGGCGGCTCCTGGGTTCCAGGCCGCCATTGTGACCGAGCTACAGGCGGCTGGCGAGCAGTGCTGCGACCTCAGGCCACGCGACGATTGCGCGGCAGATGGCTGACCAGGAACTGCATCTGATCGGTAAGGATGTTGCGGTTGCTCAGGATCAGGTGTTCCACCCAGCTTGGCCGATAGGGGACCGCCAGCAGCGGCATCGCTACCTGCTGCGGGGTGCGGCTGCCCTTGCGTACATTGCACGGTACGCAGGCACTGACCACATTGACCCAGGTGTCGCGCCCGCCCTTGGACAGCGGCAGCACATGGTCCCGCGTCAACGCCTGGCGATGATAGTGTTGGCCGCAATACATGCACAGATTGCGGTCGCGCGCAAAGAGTGCGGCATTGGTCAGCGCCGGTGCTGGCTCGATCAGTCCGGGTCGGGCGCGACCTTTGCCGGCGACGATCGGATGCAGTTCGATCACACTCTGCACGCCGGTAAAGCGGTTATGGCCGCCATGGATCGTCAAACAGGGATCGCCCAGCGTCCACGCGACGGCGTCGCGCGCATACAGGCAAACCGCATCCTGCCAGCTCATCCAGTCGAGGATGCGCCCATTGGCATCCAACGACAAAACACGCGTGCTGTGCACGTCATGGCCGCTCTTCGATTCCCAACGCATCCAAAACCTCCGCCAGAAAGCCTGTGGCTACTGGAGCCCGAGCATAGCCGAGAATTACGGCAAGCATGTAGGGACGGCAAATGTAGGAGCGGCGTCAGCCGCGATTGC
>JANMUE010000395.1:0-31000 GCA_031391205.1 Lysobacterales bacterium
CCTCAAGCAATCTACCCGGGAACACGACGGGCCGCCGTATCGTCCCCCTATTTGATCTTGCTCCGAGTGGGGTTTGCCATGCCGTGCGGCGTTAGCCCCGCACGCGGTGCGCTCTTACCGCACCGTTTCACCCTTGCCACGCGCATCTTGCGATGCCGTTCGGCGGTTTGTTCTCTGTTGCACTTTCCGTCGACTCGCGCCGCCCAGACGTTATCTGGCACTCTGCCCTATGGAGCCCGGACTTTCCTCGATGCACTCACGCGCACCGCGATCGCCTGGCCGACTCCGCACCGGCATTCTAGCGCCCGATCGCGGTTGCGTGCGCTGACTTCGTAATGCCGTTGGCGCCCCGGAATAGATCGCATATGCATCACCCGGTACGCGATCAAGCGTGCTTGCCACACCCCATCCTCGCCGCTACGCGGCGACCGTCCCCTGAACCCCAGGGGACTGGATCGGCATCGGAAAGTAAGCCGCGAAAATCAGCACATCCGGTAAGTAAAAAAGACAATTGCCCCACATCTTCGGAGCAGGAGCTTCGCGGTCCCACGGAATCATGCCGAATCTTCATATGCAGCAAAGCACATTTCGCTTGACGCGGATCGGCCCCACGTTTCTAATCGAAGCCATGAGCCGCTCAATCCGCACCACGCGTTCCATTACCTCCTCCATGCGCATGTCTATGCGCATGTGTCGTCGTGTGGATCGAGGTGCAAGTTGAGCTGAGTTTCTTCAGTCACCCCCGAAACCCGCGACGGCAGCACCGAAGCGGGTTTTTCGTTTCTGGTGCATGTCGCGGCAAACCGATTCCTGCCAGCCGGAGCCCGCGATGAACCATTCCACTCGTTCCATTGATTGCCTCAGTGATCACGTCGCTGCGCCGGCGTGCGGCGCTTTGCACGGTAGTCGGGGGAAACAATGAGCGCACAACTCTTATCGCGCCCGAAGGCGCAAACCGCGACCGACAACACCGCCAGGCGCAAGCCCGATACCCAGCGCGTACAGTTGGTACTGGCTGGCGCACGTGGACGCGTCGCGTCGGCATTGCGCGCACAACTGGCGCGCGAGCAAGCAAGCATCAGACAGCGCACCGGTATCGATCTGGTGCTCGCCGCCGCGTTCGATCGCCGTGGTGCGATATTCAACGCAGAGGGCCTGGCACCGCTCGACGTTGCGCGGCCGATCGCGGCGAGCGAGGCACCAGGGCTGGCGCAATTGCTGGACCGCATCCATGCATTGCAAGGCCCCACCCTGCTGATCGACGCCACCGGCAGCGCCGAATGGGCAGCCGAGTATCCGCATCTGCTGCGCGCCGGCATCGGCATCGCCACGCCGAACAAGCGCGCGCATGCCGGGTGTTATGCGCAATGGCAGACACTGCGCGAGGCAGCACGCAGCGGACGCGCGCCCATCCAGTACGAGACCACGGTTGGCGCAGCGCTGCCGGTCATCAGCACGCTGCATAGCCTGAGCCAACGTGGCGAGCGCGTCATCGGCATTGAGGGCGTGCTCTCGGGCTCACTATCGTTCATCCTGTCACGCCTGCAACAAGGCATCGCGCTGAGCGAAGCCGTCGCTGAAGCGATTCAACTGGGCTATACCGAACCCGATCCACTCGAAGACCTGGACTTCATCGACCTGCGCCGCAAGCTGCTGATCCTCACCCGTGAGGCGGGGCAAAGACTCGAGCCCGAGCAGATACGGGTGGATTCCTTGATACCCGAGAACGTTTCATTGGCCGGTCTTCTGTCCGGCCAATGCGACGACGCATGGCGCCAGCGCGCGCAGTCGGCAAAGGCGGATGGACGCAGATTGGTGGTGGTGGCCGAATGGCAACAGGCCGGTCAGGCGCGCATCGGTGTGCGCGCCGAACCGCTGGATTCGCCGCTGGCACGACTTGCTGGCGGCGAGAACATCGTGCGCATCCGCACCGAATACCACGATGCCATTCCAATCTGCATCAGCGGTCCTGGAGCCGGCCCCACCGTTACCGCTGCAGGTGTGCTCAGTGATGTGGTCATTGCAAGTCGCCAGCTACTGGCGGGCTATTGAGTCCTTGCGGTGCGCGTTCCTGGAAGGACGCGCCACAGTGGCCGGTGTCGGCGCTAAAGTGCGCGCATGAACAGCATCCATCTGATCGACGCCAGCATCTATGTTTTTCGCTCCTACTATTCTGTGGCCACTGAGTTCCGCGATCAGGACGATGCGCCGGTGCATGCGGTGTTCGGGTTTCTCAATACGCTGATGGGCTTGCTCGCCGATGCACAACCTTCGCATATCGCGATCTGTTTCGATGAGTCACTGACCACTTCGTTCCGCAATCGCCTGTATCCGCCCTACAAGGCCAATCGCGAACTGCCTCCTGCCGATCTGGCGTTGCAATTTGATTACTGCCAGCAACTGTGCCGCGCATTGGGGCTGTGCGTTCTGGTGGATGGCGAGTTCGAGGCCGACGATCTGGTCGGCAGTGCGTTGCATGCGCTGCGCCCACATGGGTTTCGCGGCGTTATGGTGACCGGCGACAAGGATTTTTCGCAGCTGGTGGGCGAGCATGATGAGATCTTCGACGTCTCGCGCCGCGAGCGCACCGATGCTGCCGGCGTCAAGCGCAAGCATGGCGTGCGCCCGGAACAATTTGCCGATTACCTGGCGCTGATGGGCGACAGTGTCGACAACATTCCCGGAATCCACGGCATCGGCCCCAAGACCGCGGCCACCTTGATCGGGCATTTTGGTTCGCTCGACGCCTTGCTGGAACGCGTCGACGAAGTCGGATTTCTGCGCATGCGTGGTGCCGCGCAGGTCGCCGAGAAGCTCAAGGCCAGTCGCGAGGATGCGCGGCTGTATCGTCAGCTCAGCACCATCGCCACCTATGCGCCGGTGCCAGGCGAGCCCAACGGATATCGCATCAACCGGCCTGAGCCCGCGGCGCTGGAGGCTTTGCTCGATCGCCTGCGCTTCGGGCCCATCACCCGAAGGCGGTGTCTGGAATTCCTGAAGGCTGTCGTCTAGCCATCAGCACGTAGGGTGGGTGCAACCCACCATTGCCGGATATTCGAGAATGGTGGGTTGCACCCACCCGACACAAAAAACACGTTTACTCCTTCGCCTTCTTCACTTCAATGGGCGTGTTCGATATCACCTTGTCCAACGCAAATTTCAGATCGCTCCTCCAGACGGTGACGCCCTGAAGCTTGCTCTTGTCGATCGGCAGACCGAAGCGGTCGTAGTTGGGTCGCTGCGAATTGGCAATCAGCAATAGCGAATCGCCGTCGAGAGCACCCGTGGTCGGCGCTTCGAACTCGGGATGTCCGGCATCAAGGGGCATCGAAGCGACGATGCGGGCGCCGCTTGCATCGAGCTTCAAGCGCATCACACGCGCCGGCGGAAAGGCGTTCTGAATCGCAACCAGATGGCCCTTCCAGAAGTACACACCATCGATGCCGAACAGTGTCAGCGTCTCCGGCCCGGTAACCGGCAGAACTTTGCCTTTCTCCAGACTCAGAACAAACAGCCCGTATTCGGTGTCGGCAAAATAAAGCAGCTTGCCATCAGCACTGGTGGCCAATCCGCGCAGATGCGTAAGCTTGGGATTCTGTACCAACAGCTTGGTGGTATTGCCCTGCACCTGGTGAATCCGTTTCTGGGCGGAATCGGAAGCAAACACACTGCCATCCGCCGCAACGTGGATATAGTCGAGACGGTGCGGGCCGGTGGCTGCCGGCATGTCGATACGCTTGATCAGCGCGCCAGTCTTCAGATCGAATTGATAGATCGCGGTTTTGCCGAAATCGGTATCGGCGATGTATTTGAAATGCGGCAGCCCGGTCGCGGTGACCCAGAGGTGGCCGCGCTTGCTGTCGGCCTGCATGGCGATGACCGAGCGCAGCTGATTTTTCGCGTCGGTGGTGATGAACGGCGTCAACGTCTTGCCATCTGCCGAAACGCGATACACCGCACCTTCGCGCATCGAGCCGGCAAGAATCTGTCTGCGCGTACTGTCGTAGGCGATGGCATCGATCAGGGTGTCGTCTGCCGGCAGCGTCACCGCGACTTTGCCTTCGCCGAAGGGCCGGGCGTTGGCCTGCAGATTGAGAATGATGTAGTCCCAGGCTTCGGTGCCATGCGCGTTGGCGAAGCGTTCGTCGGTACTCGGATCATAGGCATAGCCTGTGGTCTGCATCTTGAGCAGCTGGTCATAGCAATGGCGCTTGTCATTGACCAGGGCGTAGGCGGCAGCCAACTCGTACTGGATATTGCCGGCCATCGGCCGCAACACCAGCACGCGCTGCAAGGTGGCGATCAGGTTGTTGTATTCGCCTTTGGCCTCAAATCCCGCGGCCAGGGACAGCAGCACAGGCACATCCTCAGTACCCGCGATTTTTTCGGCCACCTCGGCGCTGGGCGGTGGCGCCGGAGAATGGGCCGGCCGAACCTGTGCCTGGGCCAGGTTCAAACCGAACAACGCGCAGATCAGCGACATCGAAAGCAAAAGGCGATTCATGCAAACATCCGAAAGTAGGTGGGTGGATAAGTGACCTCAGACCCCAATGCAGCCGCCGAGTTCCAGAACAGCCTGCAGACACGACCACAGGAGACTCCAGACGTGAGCGACACCGAGACACTGTATGCAGGCCGCTGGCTGAATCTGAAACGACGCGCAGGCTGGGAGTACGCCGAGCGCACCCATCCAGCAGGGGCGGTCATTATCGTGGCAATTACGCCACAACGCGAACTTCTGTTGGTCGAGCAGTACCGCCAACCGGTTCAGGCCCGCACCATCGAGATGCCGGCTGGCCTGATCGGCGACTTGGCGGGCAGCGAGAACGAGGATGCCGTGTCCACCGCACACCGCGAACTGATCGAGGAAACCGGTTTTTCTGCGGACCGCATCGACTACATAGTGGGCGGACCGGTGTCCTCAGGAATGAGCACAGAAATCGCACATTTTGTACGCGCGACCGGATTGCGCGAAGTGGGTTCGGGTGGTGGTGATGAATCGGAGAACATTACCGTGCACCGGATTGCGCTGGTGGACGCGGGCCGCTGGTTGATGGAAAAGGGTCGCGAAGGGTATCCGCTGGACCCCAAACTCTGGGCGGGACTGTACTTCGCCGAGCGCGATGCCAACGGGCAGCCCTGGACTTAACGGTTCGTCTTGTGGAGTGCGGCAGCGCTGCCGCTGTTCTTCGTCACGCATGCGGCATAGTGGGTAGAGAAAACAGCGGCAGCAAGCCGCCGCACTCTGCACACGGCCAGACATCGCATTCCGACAATCCGCTTACCGGCAATGACCGAAATAGTCGCGGGCGCCAAGGGCGATGGCGACATCGTCGGCGACGCATTCGTCCACCGCATCGTTGGCATAACCGTAATAGAAATGGAAGGCATGAGCGAACTCGTGTGCCACTACGTAATACAGGGTACTGTCGTCGCGCAACGCATTCTTCCTGCCGGTAATGCCAATGCTGACGTAGGGGCCGCTGCCCTCGGGACAGCTTTCGTTCGGACATGCGATGCCGAAGTGATAGGTGTCGGCTGCGCTCTTGCCGAGCCCGGAACACTTGAAATTCCATTCCCCTTGCTGGAACGGCGCGAGCCAGACGTCACCCCAGCCGGCGACCATCGCTTCCATTCGCATGTAAGTGGTGTAGGCAGCTGCCCAACAGCGCAGACCCGCTCGATCGCCGGGGAAATACGCGGCGCCGGCGATCATGGCATTGTCAAAATCCCGGGACGCGGGAAATGGTAATCCACTCGCCGCCTGTAGCGGGAAAACCGGCATCAGGAGCATGCCTGCAAGTAGCCCGGAAATATGGTTTCTCAATCGGTTCTTCATGAAAACTCCGATGATGATCGCCGCATGCCGGCGATGGTCTCGCAGCAGATTCAGGGCTCGACAAGGGAATCCCAGCCTGCTCTGCGGTTGTGGGAGGCGACAGCTCAGGCGGCGGTATCGCGCCGCCGCAAATGCGCTATGTGCATCTGCTGAGGGCCCTGTCTTTCCCGTACGCGAGAACCGCGCCAGCCCCATCCCGTTTGCCGGACCGGAGGTCCGAAGTCATTACAAGAAGAACGATGCTCATACTCTCCCCCAATGGATTGAACGAGACCGCCGGACACTGCATCGACGATCACGAAGCACGGCGTGGTAATGCCGGCTTGAGACATAGAGTATGCAGGCGGTAACGCCATCGCATCCGTACTTTCCCCTAGTCCCGCCAAGCAGGAGCGGTAAACATTTCTTGCAGCGGGCGCGCCGTTACCGTCGCCGCAATCAAGGCGGACGGATATCTGTCCGCAATACAAAAAACCCGGATCCGGCCGGGGTTCATGGCATGCCTACTACTGGACGCTCATCAGATCCACGGCAGGCGATGGCTGTCGTCGCGCAACGGTTGTCAGATCAACTCGCTACCCCAGGGCCCGGTGATCGCCACCGTGAATCCCGGCTTGTAGACATTGGCGAACAGCCATTTTCCGTCCGGAGAGAAGCAGGCGCCGCACCATTCCTCTTCGCTACAATCTTCAAGTTCGCCGGATGCATCGGGCCATAGTGTCGAATTCTCGGCAAACGCGAACGCGTCGCCAGCGCTCGTCATGCCTATCAATCTCTGCGGCACGTCGCGGTCACCGTCTTCGCAGAGGATCATCCCGCCACGTGGCGACACGCAGACGTTGTCCGGATAATCGACCGCCTGCAGCGTTTGTGATTCGTACAGCAAGACCAGGCGCTCTTCCTTGGGATAGTAGACAAACACTTGCCCGTGACCGAAATCTCCACCATTGGTGGAGGTAAAGAAGATCGCATCGCCGTGCGCGAAACAGCCCTCGAGACGTGTGAACACCGCTCCGCCGGCCAACACGCCCTGTTCGAACACACCGCCGCCGACGCGACCGTTGCTGTGACGCATGCGCAGAGGATCGCCGATATCAACCCAGGTCGTCGCAAACGACTGACCTACGCGCAGGCCGCGCCGCAGATCCGCGTGTTCGCGACAAGCCAGCATCTGCAGGCGTCCGCCCCTGACCAGATCGCCAGGTGAATGCGGGACGTAGCGGTAGAAACCCGACTGCTGAGTCAAGTCCTCGGTCTGATACACGATTCCAGACTCGGCATGAACTGCTGCCGCTTCGTGCTTGAAGACCCCCATGCCGTCGATCCGTTTGGGCGCCACGGTTGCGGACGGATGCACCTCAAACACGAATCCGTGCGCTTTGGTCAATCTGCTGCGGCGAACACCGGCATCGTCACTTCTGGTCTCCGGATCAAACACCATCTCTTCGCAGGATAGCCAGGTGCCCCAGGGCGTGATGCCGCCGGCACAGTTCTGCATGGTGCCGCCGAGTACCACGCGAAAACCGCTGGCCTCGCCACTATCAACATCGAATTCGAATGCCACGCAGCCGCCGGAAGCGACTGTGTCGTAGTGCAGGTTGGCAGCGCCCATGGCGCCGTCTTCGGTGACCAATTCGTGGTTTCGGATCAGCGTAAGCCGCGAACCATTGACCGCCACAATGCCCATACCGTCATGCGCAATCGGCGTGCGGCTGCCATCGGCGAGGATTGAACCGGTCCAGCCAAGCGTGCGGTAACGAAACCCCGCCGGCAGCGCCAGCAGATTCTTGCCGGTGGTTTCGTCGGCTGTTGGCTGTAGAGGGCCATAGCCAACGCGCGGCGACACCACTTCGGCGCCATTCTTGCGGCCACGCTCGCGGCAAGCCACCAGACCGAGCAAACTGCCCAGGGGCAGGCTGGCGCCGAGACCGGCGCGTGCCGCACCAGCCAGAAAACGGCGGCGCGATGCCGCGAGCTTGGTATCCATGGTCGTATCAGCGTAGTGCCACGCCACGCGCTGCGATACGGTATTCGCGCAGCGCGATCTCGGCAACCGGCTTGCCCGAGTCCTTGGCCATATGCGCTACTTCCTTTTCGTCCAGATCGATGGCTTCGAGCTTGCCAAAAACCACGACCTCACCGCTCAGTTCCTTGGGCAGCGCAAATTTGTGATCAGTCATCACCCGCGCCATGGCATCACCATCGGTAAGCGTCATCCAGCAACCCGCCTTCTGGCAGACCTGCCCGACGCGGCCGCTGATCACTTGCTCACCGGCGTCAGCCGAGTAAGCTGAAACCGCATCAGTGAGCGAGCTGGCGGTGGCATCGGCCGGCGCTTCATCGCCAAACTGACGCGCGTCTGCAGCAGCTGCCGGCACATCGGCATCGACCACACCGATGAAGACGATTGCGGCGACGAACATCAACGAGAGCTTGAGACATTTCATGCAATTCCCCTGTATGGCAACCCTTGAGCCCGCAATAGTGCCACGAACCGATTACAACGGCGCGGCGGAGGGTGGCAGTGGTGGTTGCGGCGGCGGCGGCGGGCCCGGTGGATGTGCAGATTTCACCGCCACCGATTTGCCGCTGCGCGACCAGAAGAACAACGCGATCACCAGCGCAATAATGGTGCCGCCAAGCAGAGGGCGATAAAAGACCCAGGCCAGACCGACAGTCAGCAGCGACAGCAGCAACGAGATCAGTCCGGTCACCAGGCCAATGCCCCAGCTGCCGATGGTGCCAAGCATGGGCAGGATATCGAGCACACGTGTGATCGGCGCAAACACCATGGACAGCCCGAACCACATGCCCAGCGTGCCGACGCCGCGCAGCACCCAGGTAAAGATCGTGTTGCGGCGCTGCGCGCCTTCGAACATTGTGGCAGCAGGCACTTCGCCCGATTCAGCCAGAAGCACCCTGCGTCCATTGCTGGCAACATATTCGGCAAGCTCGGCGCCGGCCTGACGCGCGACGATGCTGAACACTTCCTCAGGCTGGTATTCGAAACGTATGCGGACATCGCCCACTTCCGGCTTGACGGGATCGCCGCCGAGATAAAGTGTGCTCTCACCGACCTGTCGGAATTCTCGGAATGCCTTTGGAAACACCTGGGCGCTGCTGGATTGCAGCTTCTTCCAGGTCCCTACCGAACCGCGCGCCGACTCACTCAGTGTAAACGCACCGAGCATGGTCTTCTGCGCAGAAAATTCATCCGACCTGACCGGCCATTCGGTCGGATTTTCGTGCGTGCCGCTATGGCGGAAATCCGATGAGTCGATGGCATCATCGTTCCACTCGGTGCTGTATTTGTATTCGGTAACGGTCTCACTGCCGCCGCCAATTTTTTTCTGTTCCTTCGATTCGCGCGATTCCTTCCATTGATACATCTCGACCACGCGGCGTAATGCCAGCGCATCGACAGTCACGCCAAGCTCGGTGTCATCCAGTGCCGGCACACCGTCGACCAGGCCCGAGACATGCACCAGCTTGCCGTCATTGGCAGCATCGACACTGTCTGCGGCAACATCCACAACGGCGCCGGCGCCTTCCTTCAACGCCCGATATTCGCCGATGGCACGACCTTCGTTCCACCACAGCAAGGGGAACGCGCCGATGAACATGATGCCGCCGATGATCGCGCCCGAGATCGACTCGGAAAGCCGCTTGCCAAAGCCCTTCCTGGTGACTTCCGTGTAGGATTTGCGTGCCATGTTTTCCCCTGCATGCAGTGCCTCGGTCGCGCCATTCGGAGCCGACCCGTGCTGCGACTATATCGTCAAGCCGGCCACTTCGGCACGGTCGTTGACGGTGCCAAAACGCCCCGCCGCATCGCGGCTCACATCGGCCATCGCGCAGGCAGGATCATGGGTGAAGAACAGGCGCACGCCACGTGCGAGTTTATCTTCCAGAAACATGCGTTTTTCGTCGATTAATAGCTCGGGAAAACGGTCGTAGCCCATGGTGATCGGCAGATGCACCCAGGGTCGGCCGGGAATCAGATCGGCGCAGAACACCACGCCGCCATCGCCGCCGACTTCGGCAAGCATCAGACCCGGCGTATGCCCATGGCTGTAGTGGAAACGCACGCTAATGCCCAGAGTTTGTGAGTGCGCTCCCTGGACGCGTTCGAGCCGGCCGCTGGCCAGCAGCAAATCGGTCAGATCTGGAATGAATGAAGCGCGATCGCGCGGATGCGGATTCAAAGCCCGCTGCCAGCACTCCTCGCCGACGATGAAGGTGGCATTGGGAAACAACAGCCGCGGCGCCGCGCCTTCCTGCCACGGCGCCAGCAATCCACCGACATGATCGAAATGCAGATGCGACAGCACCACAGCATCGATATCGGCATCGCTGAAACCGATGGCAGCGAGAGATTCGAGCAATACATGCTGTTCCTCGACGACACCATAACGCTCGCGCATCTTCGGTTCGAAAAAAACGCCGATGCCGGTTTCGAACAACACGCACCTGCCGTTCAGATCATCGACCAGCAACGCGCGGCACGCCAACGGCACGCGATTCTGCTCGTCCGTCGGCAGCCACTTCGACCACACCGCCTTGGGCGCATTGCCGAACATGGCACCGCCGTCGAGTTTTTGCGAATTTCCGAGAAGCGACCAGAGTTTCATGCGATGGCCATCTGTGAGGGAGCGGCGTCCCGCCGCGATGCTCTGTTTCGTTTCTCGCCGAATCAATTCGCCATGGCAGACGCGTCCGACCACCGGTCGGACCCACAGGTTCTATTTGACAGCGGCCTTTCCAACCAATCCACGCGGATCGGAACCACCGTGCAGCGTATTGTCGCGCAGGTCCCAGACCACGGCCTGCATATTGCCCCAGGGGCGTTCGCCTTCGTTCACGGTGTGGCCACGCGCGCGCAACTGCGCGGCTTCGTCGGCAGTCAGAGCACCGGGTTCGGTCGAGATGGCGTCTGGCAGATATTGGTGATGGATGCGTTGCCTGGCGACAAATTCTTCGGGGCTCCTGCCCTCGAAGAACTCGACCAGACCGAGCAGCACCATGGTCGCAATGCGGCTGCCGCCAGGGGTGCCGATCACCGCGATACGGTCCTTGCCAAACACGATCGTCGGCGACATCGTCGACAACATGCGCTTGCCCGCCTGCGGCGAATTGGCATCGGTGCCGATCAGGCCATAGGCATTGGCCTGGTTGGCGGCCAGCGCAAAATCATCCATCTCGTTGTTGAGCAGCACGCCCGTGCCGGGAATGATCAACCCCGAGCCCATCGGCAGATTCACGCTCGCCGTCACTGCGGCCATGTTGCCGTCGGCATCGATGATCGAAAAATGCGTGGTGTCGGTGCCGCCATCGATGACCGCGCCTTCGGGCAGGCTGCTGGACGGCGTCGCCCGATCCAGCCGGATGCTGGAACGCAGACCCGCTGCATAAGCCTTGCTGCTCAATAGTGCGATCGGCATCTGCACGAAATCCGGATCACCCAGAATGTAGCTTCGATCGCGATAGGCGCGGCGCATCGCTTCGACCATCAGATGCACGCGATCGACGCGGCCCATGGCGGTGAAATCGTAGCCTTCCAGCACGTTCAAAATAGTCGCGAGCAGCACACCGCCCGACGAAGGTGGAGCCGCACTGATCAACTCATAATCGCGATAATGGAAGCGCAAAGGCGCGCGTTCCTTGATGCGATATCCGGCGAGATCGTCCAGGCTCCAGTTGCCGCCCTGCGCGCGCACACCATCCACCAGCAGCTGCGCGGTCTTGCCGCGGTAGAAGCCATCGAATCCACTGGCCGCCAAACGCTCCAGCGTGCGCGCCAGATCGGGCTGCTTGATGATCTTGCCGAGCGCAGGCATTTCACCTTTGGGGAAAAACACCGCGCGCGACGCCGGATATCGTTTCATCACATCCTGACGAATGGTCAGCATGCCCTGCATTCGGGCTTCCAAAGCGTAGCCACCGCGCGCCAGCCGGATTGCAGGTGCTAGCGAATCCTTGAGCGGAAGCCGGCCATACTTCTGAGCGATATGCACCAGGGCTGCAGGCTCGCCGGGAATGCCGGCAGCCAGCGCACCGTTGACGCTTTTGTCGCGATCCAGCTTGCCTGCCGCGTCCAGATATACCTTGGCATCGACCGCAGCCGGCGCGGTTTCGCGCCCGTCCACCATGACCTGCATGCTGTCTTCGGCGCGATGCAGCAACCAGAAGCCACCACCACCAATGCCCGAACTGCTGGACTCGACCACGGCCAGCGCGGCGGTGACTGCGACTGCGGCATCGAACGCATTACCGCCTTTCGCCAACACTTCGAAGCCAGCATCGGTGGCCAGATGATGCGCGCTGGCGATAGCGGCCTTTCCAGGAGGTTTGCGTGGCGCTTCGGCGGCTGCGATTGCCAGCGGCAACAGCAAGACCGCAACGAAAAATCCAAGACCAGACTTCATGCCGCTTTCTCCTGGGCCATGAGGCCACGATATTTCAACTGCAACTGTTCCCGGGACTCGGACAGCGCGACGTCCACATCGATGCATTCGACCGGACAGACTGCCACGCATTGCGGTTCGTCGAAATGGCCGACGCACTCGGTGCAGCGGTCGCGTGCGATTTCGTAAATCGTCTCGCCCTGATAGATCGCCTTGTTCGGGCACACCGGCTCGCAGACATCGCAGTTGACGCAAAGGTCATTGATCAGCAGGGCCATACCTTCACCAAGACGAAAACGGCACCGGCCGTTGGCCGGTGCCGCATCACTAAGAGTACCTCTGAATACGTCACCACATCGGCTTCACGATGCAGTCTATCGTTTGCCACACCCTAAAAAATTGCGGTTCTTGCCCCCTTATTCAGGGGGCTATCGCGGCTCGAACTTTTTCAGAGGGTCCCTGACTCGAAACCTATTTGGCTTCGACGAAAACGAAATCGCCGGAGGATGGAGTCACCGCGTCACGTACACGCTGCTCATCGGCACGCGCGCCGATGAAAAGCACACGCACGCCCTTCAGCGAACCATCGCCGGCAAGTTTGAATGCCTGTATCACCAGGTCAGCCAGCTTGGCCGAATCCGGAGAGCCAAACGCGATCATATTGCCCGGCAGCACGCCACGCGACAGGGTGTCTTCGACATTGGTCAATTGGGCGTCGTACTGGCGCTGGGTTTCCTCATCAACGACCAACGGCACAAAGTACATGTAGGGACGCTGGCGTATGCCTTCCATATTGGCCTTGACCGTCGCGCCCAGGTATTTTTTCCAGCCCTCCAGATCAGCCGGATCGGCCGGCACGCTCAACACAACGGGGGCTGCGACCGGCTTGGCCGCTTCCTCCTTCTTGCAGGCGGCTACCGCCACCAGACAGGCCAGCATAATCAGGACGTTGCGCAAGATCTTCTTCATATTCGGCTTCCCCGGGGTTTGAATTGGTGCGGTAATCTGGATCGTTCGCTGTGGAATGCTGGCTCGACTCAGGCAAAGCCGAAGCGTTGCTTGAGCGCGAGCGCTACTGCCGGGTGGACAAAGCCCGACACATCACCGCCCAGGCGCGCAATTTCACGCACCAAAGACGAAGAAATGAAGCTGTACTGCTCCGCCGGAGTCAGAAATAGCGTCTCCACGTGCGGAATCAAGTGGCGATTCATGCTGGCCAGCTGGAATTCATACTCGAAATCAGACACGGCACGCAGCCCGCGGATGATGACGCCAGCACCGATTTCATGGACAAAATCCGCCAGCAAGGTGGCAAAACCGCGTATTTCGACGTTTGGTATCTGGCTCATCGCACCCCGTGCCAGCTCGATACGCTGCGCCAGCGGGAACGAAGGCCCCTTGACCGGGCTTTCCGCAATCGCCACCACCAGTTTCTCGAACAACGGCGCCGCCCGCTGCACCAGATCGATGTGACCATTGGTCAGCGGATCAAACGTACCTGGATAGACCGCGATACGCGGCGAGGCGATGCGCTGGGTGACATTCATCCAAGTGAACCGTATGTGACGATTAGCCTAGCTTAACCTAGGGAACCAGAATTGCGTACGTTCAATGTCGCCGCACCGACGCGAAGCGGGATTTCACCGTTGCCCACCGGCGTCACTCGGAGCGACGGTACACGGCGCCGCGCACCCCGCCCACCGGAGACTCGCGCCATAGCGTCCAGGCAGCCGGCATGGTCGGCGCAATTTCTCGCGGTGATTCCACATAGATCAACGCGTTGGGCGCCAACCAGCCGCCCTGATCAAGCCCGGACGCAGCCGCATGCCACAGGTCGGCGTCAAAGGGCGGGTCCAGAAATACTATGTCGTAGGGCCGGGGGGCACCTTGAAGCCAGCTTGCGGCGTCGCTCTGTGCCACGTCACAGTCTACTTTCAGTCGCTGCAGATTTGCCCGCAACGCACTGGCGAGCGCAGCGTCGCGTTCGACGAAAGTCACCGCAGAGGCCTGGCGCGACCAGGCCTCGATGCCCAGTGCCCCGGTGCCGGCAAACAGGTCCAGGCAGCGCGCGCCGTCGATCCACGGCGCCAGCCAGTTGAATAAGGTCTCGCGCAATCGATCCGGTGTCGGCCGCAGCCCCGCCACAGCCGGCACCTCCAACCTGGAACCGCGCAGACGCCCGCCAATGATGCGGATGCGGCCCGGCTCCTTGTGTTGCGATGGCTTCACTCTTCGGTCAACACCTGGCAAGTCAACAGATCATCGTCACTGATTACCCACGCGTCACTCTTTCCGCACAGGGCCACGGCACCGACCACGCATTCGTCGCCGTCCTCGTCTACCAGCTTCACATCGTAGTCGTCGCAGGGGATGCCATTCAACTTGAACGCCTGGCTGCTGCCGATGACATGCTCGCCCAACTGATCCGGGCCCCAGTTTTCGTCTTCGGTCGACGACAGATACATCTGATGAATGTCCCAGCTGGAATCGTTCTCGATCGTAACCGCCGAATCGTACTTTGCAGCCCAGGCTGATCCAGCGAAAGCAACACTCAGCAACATCGCATACTTGAGTTTCATCTCTACCCCCTTGAGAACCTCGGAATAAATCAACACATCGTCTTCGCTACACAGCGTATTGTCGCCACACCCCAAAAAACCTTCGGTTTTTTCGCCCCCTGACTCAGGGGGCTATCGCGGCTCCGATAGTGTTCGGAGAATCCCCCTCGAAGCGCGGGCAGTATAGGTCGGTACAAACGGCGGGCAGCGCAAGACGAAAGCAAACTTTTGCCGCTCTGTCGGCAGAGCGATCGCCCGTTGTGCGCAAGGGACTTCCTTCGGTCGTAGGTGCGGGTCTAGTACCCGCACGCATTTGATCTTCGTCCCGAACGCATAGGATCAAGAGCGTGCGGGTACAAGACCCATAAGCGTTAACCTAAAATCCAGCCGCTTAGCATTTTACCGAGCCCATGTAGCTGCCTGCGGCGTTTTGCCTGGCCATCGCACAGAAGTTTGTTGAGTTCGCCACTTGTGATAGCGGCGGTCAATGCACGCATTCCTGGGCTAGGGCAAAGGCCTTGACGCAACGCGTGGGTGAATACCGCTGTCCATTGCCACATGTACGGCAATTCAGTTGTGCGTGATGCGGTATCCCCAGGGGGAAAGTGTCCGGGCATTCCGGAAGAGTGTTTCTAGCAGCATCGCTATGACGAGTTTTGCGTGTATCCATGCTTGAGCCGCAAGCCTGTCCTGATGCGGTAAACGACCCAGTTTGAGCAGTTGCTTCATGCGCTTGAATGCAAGCTCGATCTGCCAACGATAGCGGTACAGTTCCATCACCTCGCTCGGCTGCAGCACAGATTCGGGCAAAGTCGTGAACAGCAGGACGTACTTTGCCGCTTCAATGCTGCGTGGGTCAGGTTTCGAACCATGCCGGATTGAACGGCGCTCGGCGCGCTGTGCCGCCTTGGCCGCCAGAGGCGCGGGGAGACGCAGTGCAATGACCCGCCCAGCAATCGCCTCCGCTCCCTTGACCGGAAGCTGCACGGACCACGCACCGACCTTGCCTACCTTCAGCCTGCGCGCATGCCTCAAGGTATCAAACGGCTGGCCGCGATGGTCCTGCAGCTTCGCCCTCCAACGCATGCGAATCACTACGTGCGCATCGCGCGCACGGGCCGCTGCCACGCCTTGTGCGCGCAGATAGTTGCGGTCGGCCAATATCACGTCACCTGCCTGCATCGGCGTGCGCTCCAACTGCTCAGCGCCCTGCGCGTCAGTCAGCTCAAACCAATCGCAGTTCAATGAATGCAAATCCAGCGCGTAATGCACCCGCCATTCGCTGCTCTTGCTCGCAGGCCCTTGCACCGTGGTGCTATCCACCGCACGCAGCCGCATCGCCTCAGGAAGCCTTGGCGTGTCACGCCACGAACGACACAACTGTGCGCCAATCCACGCGAGCCAAGCTCCCGAAGTCTTCATTCGCTTGAACAACGCCACCGGCGACATCTCCGCGATGCCGCTGGCACGCGCCTGGGCAACACTCTCGCGCAGCCCGCAATCAGTCACCGCGTGAAACAGCAGCAAGCGCAGCAGAGCACCAGGCTCCTGCAAATATCGAGCGCGACGAAACGCACCACAATCCCGCGCCGCCTGCTCCCAACCCGTAGGCAGCAGGTCCCTCACCACGCCCCACTCGTCGTTTGATATCGCGTTCATTCGGCAATCCTACCGAATGCAGCCGGCGAATTTCAATTTTAGGTTAACGACTATGGGTACAAGACCCGCACTGACAACCGCCGCGGCAGGCCACCAACAAGGGTTTTACGTCGCTCTGGCATACTGCGCGCTGGTTTGCACGAGTCCCGACCCTACATGTTCAAGTTCTGGAAAAAGAAGCAGGAGGTCCAGGCCGACGCTGTCGCAGCTGCGACAACCGAAGTGGCGACCACACCGGCTCTGCCCGCTTCGGTGGCGCCCGACGATGCCGCGACCGCATCCCGCACGTGGCGCGATCGCCTGCGCTCCAGCGCGCTAGGTCGCAGTGTCAGCGCCTTGTTTTCTGGCAACCCCAAACTGGATGAAGACCTGCTGGACGAGCTGGAAACCACTTTGCTGGCATCTGATGTCGGTGTTACCGCCACCGCGGTGCTGATCGACGACCTGCGCAAACGTCTGCAGGCGCGCGAGTTTGCTGATGCCAATGCCCTGCTCGCGCATCTGCGTGCCGAGATGATTGCGATGCTGCGTCCGGTGCAGCGGGCACTGGAAATCCCCGAGCGCAGCGAACCCTTTGTATTGCTGGTGGTTGGCGTCAACGGCGTCGGCAAGACCACCAGCATCGGCAAACTCGCCAAATGGATGAAACGCGAGGGAATGAATGTAATGCTGGCCGCTGGCGACACCTTCCGCGCCGCTGCAGTGGAGCAACTCAGGACCTGGGGTGAGCGCAACGACGTCCCGGTGATCGCACAGACCTCGGGCGCGGATTCGGCATCGGTCATCTTTGACGCCCTGCAGGCGGCACGCGCACGCGGAGTCGATGTGTTGATCGCCGATACCGCAGGGCGCCTGCATACTCAGGCAGGCTTGATGGATGAGCTGTCCAAGATCACCCGCGTACTGTCCAAGCTCGATGCCACAGCGCCACACGAAACCCTGCTGGTGATCGACGGCAACACCGGCCAGAACGCCATTTCGCAGACGCGTCTGTTCAAACAGGCAGTGGGCCTGACCGGACTGATCGTCACCAAACTCGATGGCACTGCCAAGGGCGGTGTGGTGTTTGCATTGGCACGCGAGTTCAAGATTCCAATCCGCTTCATCGGTGTCGGTGAAGGCATATTCGATCTGCGCAGCTTCGACGCCGAAGAATTCGTCGACGGCTTGCTGCCTCCTGCCATCGGTGGGTGACGCGGTGCGCCTGCGACGTGGCTGGCGCTATCTGCTGATCGTGTTGTTGCTGGGCGTCCTGTTGCTGGCGTTTGGCCTGTGGCGTCTGAGCCGCGATGACGAACGTCTGACACGTTGGCTGGTCGATTCGGTCGAGTCGGCGACCGGCCTGAAAATGCGTACACAGGGCAGCGGCCGCTTCGGATTCTGGCCACGACTCTCGATCGCACTCGACGGTGTACAGCTGACCGCAGCCGCTGACGCCGGCACCCCCGCGCGTATCGGCTCGATGCGCGTGCAAGTGCCGTGGGCCAGTGTATTCGGGCGCGAACTTCGCGTCAGCGCGATCGATATCGATGATGTCGTGCTCGACGCAGAGGCGATCAATGCGTGGCTCGCCTACCGTCGCGATCTGGGGCCTACGCCTGCACTGCGCTGGCCGCAACTGGATGCGGCACTGAACATCCGTGCCCTGCGCTATCAGCAGCAGGATGCGAACGGCGGCGTGCTCGATACATTCGTATTACACACCTTGCAGCTGGATCGTTGGCGGATCAACCAGCCGGCGCGCCTTAATGCGTCTTTCCAATTAGCGGCGCTGGGGCCGCAGCCGTTCCGCGCTGAGCTCTCGTGCACGCCGCGGCAGTCGCGAAACAGCCTGGCGATCGAGCCCTGTTCCGCAACCCTGGAACGTGACGGCAGCGTGCCGTTGGCGCTGCGCGGGTACCTACGTCATGACGATTTCGCCAGGCTGGAAGCGCAGCTGCGGATCGAATCCGCGCGGCTCCCGGAATGGATCAACGCGACACCCATTGTCGTCGCCGAACGCCCCATCGACATCACATTGAAGCTCGTCGGTGCATTCGCCGGTCCGCTCAAACTCAAGCTCGGCGGTCCACTGGCCGATATGAATCTGGAGGCTGATGTTGTAATGCCGTATGGCTGGATCGATCAGATACTGGCGCAGAACTGGAACCCACTGGCTGAGCGCACCACGGGATTCGCACGTATCGATCGTCTGCGCACTGCAAATGCCGAACTGGAGAAACTGGAGTGGCGTAACGAAACCGCCGCCGAGTCGCTTCCGTCGGCCGGCGCACCCGCTGCCGGCTTCAATCTTGGACAGCGCCGATGAACGATGCGTTTTCAACGCGCCTGCTGAACTGGTTCGACCAGTATGGCCGTCATGATCTGCCCTGGCAGCATCCACGCACGCCCTATCGGGTCTGGATCAGCGAAATCATGCTGCAGCAGACCCAGGTCGCCACTGTCATCGGCTACTTCGATCGTTTCGTCAAGGCTTTTCCGGGTATCGCTGTCCTCGCGCGCGCGCCACTGGACGATGTGCTCGCACATTGGGCAGGGCTTGGCTACTACAGCCGTGCACGCAATCTGCATCTCGCGGCAGCTTTATGCATCGACCAGCATGGTGGCGACCTGCCGCGCAGCATTGATGACTTGTGCGCCTTGCCAGGTATTGGCCGATCCACGGCTGCGGCCATTCTGTCGCAGGCGCATGGTGAACGCGTGCCGATTCTGGATGGCAATGTGAAGCGCGTGCTCAGCCGTCATGCCGGCATCGAAGGCTATCCGGGATTGCCGGTGGTCGAACGACAGCTGTGGCAGGAAGCCGAGGCACGGCTGCCGGCTTCGGCCCAGGCTTCGCGAATGCCCGACTACACGCAGGCGCTGATGGATCTGGGCGCCAGCCTGTGCGCGCGCAGCCGGCCGCGCTGCGAAGCCTGTCCGCTGCGTGTCGATTGCATCGCGTATCGCGATGACCGGGTAGCCGAACTGCCGACGCGCAAGACCGCGCGCGCCGTACCGGAAAAATCCGTGCAGGTATTGATCGCGACCAATCCTGCGGGCGAGGTGCTTCTGCAGCGACGCGCGCCGGTCGGTATCTGGGGCGGGCTGTGGAGCCTGCCGGAGTTGTCGCCGATGAACGCAGTTGATGCCCCACCGGCTGCGTCAGGCGCTACGCCGTCAAATTCTGTGCCGGGAATTGCAATCGAGGCGCTGCGGACACTACCCATCGTGCAGCATCGCTTTACGCATTTTCTGCTGCACATTCATCCCTTCACCGCAGCGGCGCAGACTGCCACTGACCAAGTTCGCGACAGCGAAGACATGGCCTGGGTAGCCGCCGATCAGTTCGACCGCTACGGCATGCCGGCACCGATCAGAAAATTGCTGACCTCAATGTAGGGTGGGTGCAACCCACCGTTTTCGAACGCCATATAATGGTGGGTTGCACTCACCCTACAAAATCAGGCGCCCACCAGCTTGTACAACGCATTCTTCGGCGCGCCGGAAATCTCCGCCGCCAACCGCACGGCGCGGCTCGGGGGCAGCTCATCCTTCAACAGATCGAACACCCGCCGCCCCTCGGCCAGCCGCTGCGCATCGGCATCCGTCGCCTCGGCACCAGCCACCACCACAACGAACTCTCCGAGTTGCTGATCGCTGTCGCCGCGTACGCGTTCCAGTATCCCGGCAAGTGTGCCACGCAACAGGGTTTCAAAGGTCTTGGTCAGCTCTCGTGCGACCACGGCTTCGCGTTCGGCACCCAGCATGGTGACCATATCCTCCAGCGACTCGACGATGCGATGCCGCGCCTCATAAAACACCAGAGTGCGTGCATCGTGAGCAAGTGATTCCAGAACACTGCGCCGCGCCGCTGATTTGCTTGGCAGGAACCCCTCGAAGCTGAAACGATCGGTGGCCAGACCTGCGACCGACAACGCGGCAATCAAGGCGCTGGGGCCAGGAATAGGCACCACCCGCAAACCTGCCCTGGCCGCCGCCTGCACCAGCCGGAAACCGGGATCGCTGACCAGGGGCGTGCCGGCATCGGAGATTAGTGCGATCGACTCGCCGCGCAGCATCTGTGCCACCAGTCCGGCGCTTGCCTCGGCTTCGTTATGGTCGTGCAACGCAATGCGCCGGGCATCTGCACCGATGCTGTTGAGCAGCGGCGCACTATGCCGCGTGTCTTCGCAGGCGATCAGAGCAACCTGGCGCAGGGTCTCGACGGCACGCGTACTGAGATCCTCGCGATTGCCGATGGGAGTTGCGACAACGAAGAGACAACCAGGGTGTGGAGGAAGAGGATTTGACATGGGTTTCGCTATCATCGCGGCCATCGATCGGAATTGCGAGCCTGGAATGACCAAGACCCTGCGCTTCATCTGTTTGCCGCTGGCCGTGACCTTGCTGATATCCGGCTGCGCAACCACGCCGCAGAAACCTAAGAGGGCAGCATCCGAATCAGCAGAAATGGCGATCGCGCAGGGCAACCTGGTGTTTGCCGCGCAGGAATACGAGCGTCTTGCCAAGGCCAATCGCAAGTTGCGCGAGCATTACACCTTGCTGGCTGCCGAAGCATGGCGCGACGAAGGCGAGTTCGGCGAGGTGCGGCGCGTACTGACCGATATCAAACGCAAGCATCTGGGCGCAGAGCAGAATGTCCAGCTTGATCTGCTGCTGGCGGAAGCCCTGCTGATCGAGGGCGAATTCGAGCAGGCCGATGCGTTGCTGACCATGCCTGACGGCAGCATTCCAGAATCCGATCGCAGCCGATTTCTTGAGCTCAAAGCCAAGGCACTGGGCGGCAGCGGCCGCATCTCGGATGCGGTGTCAGTACGCCTGAGCCTGCAAACGATGCTGGACGAATCCGAGCGGCGCGACAACGAAGATGCGGTAATGGCCCTGCTGAAGACGGCCGAACCCGAATTCCTGCGCGCCGAACTGCAGACCCTGAACGCCTCGGATCTGCGCCGCCCCTGGCTGGAGAAGGCCATGCGTGAGCGTGCGCTGATCCCAGCGCGCGCACCGCTGTTGGCGAACCGTGCCGCGGGCGCCTGGCAAACCGGTAGCGATGGCCAGCTTTTTTCCGAAGGCTATAAGGACCCCGGCAATATCGCACTGCTGCTGCCCCTGACCGGCGAGTTCTCCACTGCTGGCAAGGCTGTGCGCGATGGCTTTCTCACCGGCTGGTTCGCCATGCAGCAACCTGCGCGCGGCGCAGTGCGTGTGTTCGACAGCGGAGCCGACCGTGCCAGCATGTTGCTGGCGATCGATGCCGCGATTCAAGGCGGCGCCACCACCCTGGTCGGGCCGCTGGAACGCAATCAGGTCGACGTCTTGTTTACCAACCTGCCGCAGGATGTGCGCGTACTTGCACTCAATCATCCGGACATGAATCCTGCGCCCCCAGCCGGCCAATTCCAATTCGGGCTTTCCCCCGAGGAAGAAGGCGCCCTGGCCGCAGAACGGTTGTTCGCGGCCGGCGTTCGGCGCAGCGCGATACTGCTCTCTCAGGAAGAGTGGGCCGAGCGCGCCGGCAAGGCGTTCGCCGCGCAATTCACCGCACTCGGCGGACAGGTACTGGGCGAGCGCACGATCCCGCCCGCTGCGGTGAAGTTTGTCGACGAGCTCGATGTATTGCTCGGCGAACCCAAGTTCGAGCTGGAGCCAACGGCCGCGCCCAAGTTCGATGAACTCGGTAATCCCGTGCCCGTGGCCAAGCCCAAGCTGCTGCCAGTCGTGCGTGCGGACGGTCCCGAAGCATTGTTTGTCGCCATCCGTGGACCACAGGGCCGCATGCTGATGCCGCAACTGCGGGTGCGCGGCCAGGACAGCATCATCGTGCTGGCGACATCGCACGTTTCCACTGGCAGCGGCAACGCTATTATCGATCGCGATCTGGAAGGTATCAGTTTTCTGGATGCGCCTTTCCTGTTCGACAGCAATACCGCAGTCGGCGTCAGCCGCGAACAGTTGGGCGCAAAATTGCCTGCTGCGAGCGTCAGCCCGCGCCTGTTCGCTTTCGGCATCGATGCTTGTCGTTTGCTGCCCTATCTGGACTTTCTACGCGAGAACGCAGGCGCCTATCTGGAGGGCGCGACCGGACAACTGCTGATCGATGCCTTTGGGCGGGTGCGGCGTATTTCCAGCGGCTATCGATTCCGCAACGGATTGCCGGAACTCTCGGCTGCACTGATACCGGCATCGGGAGTGATTGCCGCTCCCGCCGCACCGGTGATCGATGATGCGCCAGCGATGGCGCAATGAAGCAGTGATGAGATGACGCTGCGACGAGCTGCCGGGGATGCGTATGAAATCGCCGCCGAGCGCCATGCCCAGTCGCAGGGGCTGCAGACGCTGGATCGCAATGTCAGTTGCCGTTACGGCGAGATCGATCTGGTGCTGCGCGAGCGTGATGTCGTGGTGTTCGCCGAGGTGCGCTACCGCGACAGCCAACGATTCGGCGGAGCATTGGCGTCCGTCGATCCGCGCAAGCAGCGGCGCATGATCGCTGCGGCGCAGTTCTATCTGCAATCACGCCCGGCACTGTCGCGCGCGCCCTGTCGCTTCGATGTGTTCGCCATCGATGGCGATATCGGCGCACCGCAGATCCAATGGATACGCGATGCGTTCCGGGTGGAAGCATGACCACAGCCCCGCCACTGCCGCAGTCGCTTGTCGACGCACTGCGGCATGCACTCGGGCGCAACGGATTCAGCATCGACAGCGCCGACTTGATCAGCTACGGCTACGACAACTCGCGACTCGAGGGCCAGGCCCAGGGCGTGGCCTGGGCCGCTAGCGAAGCCGATGTGATCGCCATCGTGCGCGCCTGCCGCGCGCATCGCGTGCCGCTGATCGCACGCGGCCAGGGTACCAACACCACCGGCGCCACGGTGCCCGTGCACGGCGGCATCGTGATGAGCCTGGAGCGCATGAATCGCATCATCGAGATCGATCCGGACAATCGTGCAGCCGTGGTCGAACCGGGCGTGTTCAACGGTGATCTGCAGGAAGCGCTGCGCTCACACGGTCTGTTTTGGCCGCCCGATCCCACCAGTGCCGCGTTCTCTTCCATCGGCGGCAATCTTGCCTGCAATGCCGGCGGCCCGCGCGCGGTGAAATACGGTGCCTGTCGCGACAACGTGCTGGCAATGAGCGCAGTTGCTGGTACCGGCGAGCTTCTGCGCTGCGGATCGCGCACCACCAAGGGCGCCACCGGTTACGACTTGACGCGATTTCTGGTTGGATCGGAAGGCACGCTCGCCATCATCACCCAGGCCACGCTGAAGCTCACACCACTCCCGGAAACCGTGCGCACGCTACGCGTGCTGTATCGCGATGTCGCCAGCGCTGCCGCCGCCGTCGCCCGCATCATGCGACAACCCGCAACACCGTGTGCACTCGAATTCATGGATGGCGAAGCGCTGCGTCTCGCCCGCGAAATCGGCGGCGCCGATATTCCGCACGCCGGGGCGCTGCTGATGATCGAGGTCGACGGCAGCGCGGCGTCGATTCAAGCGTCTGTCGATGCCGTCACGTACGCCGCCAGCGGCGAAGGCCTGATCGCCCTGGATGCCGCCGCCGATGCTGCCGAAGTCCAGAAACTCTGGGCCGCGCGCAAAGCCCTCTCGCCCGCGCTGCGCAGCATCGCGCCGCACAAGATCAACGAAGACGTTGTAGTGCCCGTCTCGCGCGTACCCGACCTGGTCGCCGCCGTCGCCGATATCTCGAAGCGTTCCGGCATCCCCATCGTCACCTTCGGCCATGCCGGCAACGGCAACCTGCACGTCAACCTGATGTTCGATCCCGCCAACGCCGCGCAAGCCGCTGCGGCGCCAACCGCCCTCGCCGACGTCTTTGACCGCGTCATTGCCCTCGGCGGCACACTCAGCGGCGAACACGGCATCGGCATCGCCAAACGCCCCTTCATGAGCAAAGCCATCAGCCCCGCCACATTGGCAATGATGCACGCCATCAAGACGCAGTTTGATCCCGACGGCATCCTCAACCCCGGCAAGCTGCTGCCTTGATGACCAAAGCCTAGCCGTCGACCCGGAATACGCGCCGCCATGACCGAATCGAACCTGACTTTCCAGCAAGCCACGCAACGCGCACGCGCGCACGAACGCCCGATCTCCTGGCCGACCGTAGCGCTGGCGCTGGTTTTATTCGCAGCGTTCTGGGGCATTGCATGGGCCGCCGGAACCAGCGCATTACCCGTTTGGGCAGCGATCATCGTCAATACTTTCGTCGCCTATGCGGCCTACACGCCGCTGCATGAAGCCGTGCATGGCAACGTGCATCAAGTGCCTGGCCGTGGACAGTCGCAGGGCAGCCGGTTCAACGACGCGATCGGGTTCATCGCATCCGCACCGCTGCTGCACAGTTTCCCGATGCACCAGGTTTCGCATCTAGCGCACCACGTGCACACCAACGATCCCGAGCGCGATCCCGACCATTGGATGGCCGTGCGCGGCGCATGGCCGGTCACATGGCGCGCGCACACGTTGATGTTTGTGCACTACGCGAACGAATGGCGACTTTGCGCGGCACGCCCCGACGGCAGGAGGCGCAGGCTCGTCGGCCTGCTGCAGAATCTGCTCTGGCTCGCCATCGTCGCCAGGCTTGCGCTCACGCTCGACGCCGTCGCCGTCCTTCTCGCCACCGTGCTCACCGCGTGGCTGGGTTCGGCGCTGCTGGCGATCACCTTCGACTGGATGCCACATACGCCGCATACAGAGCGCGGACGCTTCCGCGACACCTTCCGCGTCGTCTTCCCAGCCGCGCTGCAGCCGCTGCTTACGCTCACACTGCTGCATCAGAACTACCACCACATCCACCACCTGTGGCCGCGCGTACCCTTCTTCGCCTATGCACAAGTACACGAAAAACTCGCCGACTACCTCGCACAGCAAGGCGCCACAGCCGTGAACTGGCGAGGGCGGCCGCTGGACTGAGATTGGCGCGTGGCTTGTTGCCGCCGTCCTGGCCGTAAAAAGCCCCACACAGGCGACGAAGACCTGCAACGGAAGGCCTTCCCCACTCAATATGATTCCGCGCAATGGCGGTCCAGTTTGAAACCTGATTGACGAAGGTGCATTGAAGGCTGGCGGCAATCGTGGCGAACCCCAGCAGAAGCGCGTTGTTGCTGGGGTTCGCGACGCTCGCTGCCCACCTGCTTTCAAATTGGATCATTACCATTCAGCGGATTAGCTTGACTTTTCCACCCTCAATGACAAAAATGCCGGTCCCTCGCGTGGCTATGTAGCTCAGCCGGTTAGAGCACGGCACTCATAATGCCGGGGTCGGTGGTTCGAGCCCACCTATAGCCACCAATTCATGCGCTGATTGTTTACGCTCCGATTTCTATCGTTCGACGCCCCACACCGTTGTCTTTAGGGGACCTCGAAGCCGTTCGCAAAGAACCTGTCTCCAGGCTCCCACACCGGCCGTTCGCTGGTGACGCTGATGCCTTGCACGTTGGCGCGCAGTGGCTCGGCGCTGCCGCCATTGACGACGACGGTTCCGCCGGTGCTGGTCATGCCTTTGTTGATAGTCAACGTCGCACTTTGCAGGTTGGGGCCGACGATCTGGACGACCCAGTTGCCCGGGTTGTCGGCGAGGTTGGTGAGTAATGCCGGCGCGCCGTTGTCGCGGCCGTGGATAATCTGCAGAAAGTAGCTGTCGGCGGTGCCGATGGAATCGAGTTCGAGCCGGAACTGGCCGGCCTGCTCGTCGTTGGGGCGATCTTCGTTGATGACCCGATATACGGGCGCTGCGGGCACCAGCGTGATCAGCTCCGTTGTCTGCGTTCCGTTCACGGCCTGAACGCGGGCACCGCTGACGGTGGGGTTGGTTTCGAAATGCATGGCGAAGGTGCGTCGTACTTGTTCGGCACTGAGGTGCGGACCGGGGATCAACCAATCCGGTGTCTGATAGAACGGCAACAGCGAATCACTGCTGGTACGCATGCGATCGAGCACCACCAGCGCCTGCAGCGAACGCAGAAAAATGAACTCGCGCATGGCGCGATCGGCGTAGGGCCAGTCGACGCGCGGCCCGTCGGTGTTGCGGTAGGCATCCGAGTAATCGATTGCTACGTAGGCGAAGTCGGGGTGATGCTGCAGTCGCACGACTTCTGGCAGTCCATTCGGATTGTCGTCGCGGCCCTGTCCTGGCGGAATCACGCGCGGACCGCTGCCGATCCAGAGGCCGGTGGTCTTGCCTTCGAACATCAATGTGTTGTGCGCCAGCGCCGAATCCGTCGAGGTTTCGCCTACTCCCGCCAATCCCACCAGCATGTCCGAATAGCCGACGCTTTCGCGACTGAGCCAACGGCCGCTGCGCCAGATCTGAAAGCTGCCGGCATCGTAATGGCGATGCTCGATGCCGCCGGGACTATTGAGCTGCAGATGCACCTGCATGGCGTCGGCACTGTGCGCGCTGCGCATGTCGAAAACCGCGGCCCCCGGCGCGAAGTAATCCAGAGGCAAATCGCTCTGACCGGTGGCGGCCGTGGACTTGATCGCGTCGAACATCCAGCGTCTGCCGGCATTGGTGGCGGCCAGCCAGGTACGCATATGGCGGGCATTGCCGCTGCCCGGATCGCGCTGGCCGAAGTAGGCGGCAAAGTCGCCGAGATAGTCGCGCGCATTGATCACGCCGCCTTCGAAGAAATGTTCGTCGTCGTTGAACGGGAAAACCAGTGGCGCGCCGCTGCTGCCGCCGACGGTTGTGGTCGGCCCGGGCGTGGTGCCGTAGATCAGCGCATAGATCGCTTCGCGGAAGAACGGCGACAGCGCAAACGCGTCATGACCGAAGTCCGCCGCGCTGGCGTACGCGATCAGCGGATAGGCCAGCATGGTGACGCCGTAGTCGGTGCCTTCCGCAAACACGCCCCCACGGCCGAAGTCCTGATACCAATCGGCGAACCAGTCATCCATGCGCACATCCAGCGCCTGGTCGATGAAGAACTGCGCGCGGACGTTGTCGTTGAAGCTGGCGATGCCCCAGAGCAGGCTGTTGCGGGTGCGGCCCCACCAGTAGTTGTTGGCCTCGGAACCCTGATTGGCGAAGCCATCGGCGAACTCGGAATCCATGTATCCGTTCCAGCGCGCAACCAGCGTGGTGATCTGCGGGGCGCTGAGGCGGTGGTGGCACCAGTCATAGATGAGCAGCACATCCTCGCCCTGCTGGCGCAGCGCGTCGCGCACGCCACTGCCCTGGGCCGAAGCTTCCCATCCCACCAGGAAGGTCACGGCTTGATCGCAATCGGCATTGCTGCCAGTGAGCAGACCACGCAGTGCGCGCTGCATCATCGCGGTGCTGCTGGTGCCGCTGGGGTTGAGCGGATGCGTGGTGAGATAGGTTTGCGTCTGCGTCAACCGTGCAGTGTTGGCGTAAAACAATCGGGGATGCGCGGCGGGAATTTGGAGTTGTGCGGCGGAGGCGCTCGTTGACACGAAAGCACTGATCGCAAGTCCGATGCTGATTGTGGCCTGACGCCACCAAGTACCACGGCGTGATGACAACGGCTGAAGGTCTGCGCACATTCGAATTCACTCCCCGGCGGCATAGATTGGCACCGCGCGCGGGTCAGCGCGACGGCGGACTACCGGTATGCAGGCGTATTCCCGTGCGGATATCCGACAATTGATTGCCGGCGCGCCTGTTGGGCAAGCCTGTGGTCGCCTTCTCGAAGATTCGACTTGATCGAGCAGGCAAGCCACGGGCTTGCCCTACAGGAATGTGCTCAGCGCTTGCCGAACTTCCGGATGAAAGCACGCAATTCCGGATAGACCTTCTCGCGCCAGCGCCTGCCGGAAAACACACCATAGTGCCCTGCACCCTGCGCAACATAATGCTGGCGGCGTTTGGCGGGGATGCCCGAACACAGCGCATGCGCCGCTTCGGTCTGGCCACTGCCCGAGATGTCGTCAAGCTCACCTTCGATGCTGAGCAGGGCTGTCGTCTTGATGTCCTGCGGACGCACCAGTTCGCCGTTGACGTTCCAGGTGCCATTGGGCAGATCGAATTGCTGAAACACGCTACTGATCGTGTCGAGATAGAAATCTGCGTCCATATCGAGCACGGCGTTGTATTCGTCATAGAACGCGACGTGCGCGGCAGCGTCTTCCTTGTCGCCACGAACCAGGTCGAGGAAATAGTCCCAGTGCGCCTTGAAGTGGCGATTGGGATTCATCGCGACAAACCCGCTGTGCTGCAGAAAACCGGGGTACACGCGCCGACCCGAACCTGGATAACTGCCGGGCACGGTGTAGATCAGGCTGGACTCGAACCATTCGAAGGGGCGCTGTGTTGCCAGCGAGTTGACCGACGTTGGGCTCTTTCGTGCGTCGATCGGGCCGCCCATCATGGTCATCGTCGCCGGCGTTTTTTCGCCGCGCGAGGCCATCAGCGAAATCGCACCCAGCACTGGCACCGTAGGTTGGCATACCGAAATCACATGCAGTTGCTCGGCACCGAGATGACGAATGAACTCTTCTATATAGCGTACGTAGTCGGCGAGACCGAAACGACCCTGGTCCACCGGCACCATGCGTGCGTCGACCCAGTCGGTGAGATAAACCTTGTGCTCGGGCAGCAGGGTGCGCACGGTGTCGCGCAGCAGGGTCGCGTGGTGCCCGGACAGAGGTGCAACCACCAGCACCACTGGATCGGCGTTCAAGCTGGCGATGGTGGCACTGTCATTGGCAAAGCGATCAAAGCGGATCAAACGGCAAAAAGGTTTTTCCAGCTCGGTGCGTTGCAGTACCGGAATCTCGCGCCCATGCGCGTGGATGGAATCGATGCCGAACTCCGGCTTCTCGTAGTGCTTGCCGAGGCGATAGGCCAGCTCCATGCCTGCCGCCATGCGCGCGACACCCGGCCAATGCGAGAACGGATTGGCGGGGTTGCTGAATGCCTTAGCGAAGCTTCCGGCCGCAGCCGTCATTGGCGCTGCCAGCGCCCGTTGCAGTTCGACCATCTGATAGAGCACGCTTCACCCCGTAGTGTCGGGGCCGTGAACCAAGCCACGACCGAAGCCCGATTCTGGCCCTAATCGTCGCCTGCTGCAATGCACCATGGGGCGGTGACACTTTGGTTTATTCGGTAGGGTGGGTGCAACCCACCAATCTCAATCTTGCGGAAACGGTGGGTTGCGCTGCGCTCCACCCACCCTACGTTCGCAGCTTTACGCCGCCAAATCCTTCAATGGCCTCGATTCGTCGGCCAAATCCGCGACATCCAACGCACGCCGCTCGACCACCAGTTTCTTCGCAACGTTGAAATCAGCCACGCGATTGACGGCGTCGGCGGCAATCACCCTGCCGTCACGCAGATAGAACACCACGAACGATCTGGACTCGGGAACGCCGCGGATCACCAAGGCGTCGTGGCCGGCGGAAATGCCCACCATCTGCAGCTTGAGGTCGTATTGATCGGACCAGAACCATGGCGCCTGCAACTCCGGTACGGGCTTGCCGGACAGGATATGCGCGACCACACGTGCCTGCTCGATCGCATTGGGCACGGATTCAATACGCAGATGCTGATCCAGCGCCGGACGCCAGCTGCGTGCGCAATCGCCGATCGCCAATACGTCAGGGTCTTCGGTGCGTCCATAGGCATCGGTCAGCACGCCTTGGTCGACCGCCAAGCCAGCAGCCATGGCCAGATCATCCGCAGCCTGCATACCCACGCCGACCAGCACCATATCGGCAGAGATGTGTTCATCGCCGCAGACGACGGAATCGACGATCCCTGCGCGTCCTTCGAAACGCTGCACCTGGGCATTCAATAGCAGTCGCACACCGGCTGCACGATGCGCGGCCGCGTAGAAATCGGACATGAACGCCGACGTGACCCGAGCCAGCAGCCTGGGCGCCGCTTCCAATACGCAGACCTGCATACCGTGCTGAATCGCCAGCGCTGCCACTTCCAGCCCGACAAAACCGCCGCCAACAATCACCAGACGTTTGCCGGCCACAAAGTTTGCACGCATGGCGATGGCATCGTCGACACTGCGCAGCGTAAGCACGCCATGCAGATCGTGCCCCGGCAGACGCAACTGCCGCGCGCTGCCGCCGGTAGCCAGCACCAAAGTGCTATAGGCCAGTTCGCCACCGCCGCTCAATGCGACGCGATGCGCAGCGCGATCGATCGCGGCAGCGGCTATACCGAGATGCAAAGTGATCGCCGCTTTCTCATAGGCGGGCAATTGCTTGATTGCCAGGCTGTCCGGCGCGGCGTCGTTGGCGATGAACTGCTTGGACAACGGCGGACGGCGATAAGGCGCCCAGGCCTCACGCCCAACCAGATCGATGCAGCCGGTATAACCAGAGGCGCGCAGCGCAAACGCCGTCTCGCAGCCCGCCTGCCCCGCACCGATGATGACAATGCCGGGTTCGGCGCGAATTTCGTTGTTCATTGATGGTAGCTGCAGATGCGGGCGTGAAGGCGGGCATTGTAGCTCGCAACGTGGGAGCAACTGTCTTTGTGGGAGCGGCGTCCCGCCGCGATTCTCTGGAATGCCACGGAATCGCGGCGGGACG
>JANMUE010000399.1:0-4886 GCA_031391205.1 Lysobacterales bacterium
GCTGCTCGCCCTCGGCCACACCCAAGGCCTGGAAGAAGCCGCGCATCAGCTTGCGGTTGTTCATCTGGATGCAGAACGGCCCGATCTTCAACTCGCGGAAAATCGCGTAGATCACCGCCGGCAACTCGGCATCGAAGCGCACCGAGAGCGCATCCTTGCCGATGACGTCGATATCGCACTGATAGAATTCGCGGAAGCGACCGCGCTGCGCGGATTCACCGCGGTAAACGCGCTGCATCTGGTAGCGCCGGAACGGGAATGTCAGGCTGGGTTCGTGCTCGGCCACATAGCGCGCCAACGGCACGGTCAGATCGAAGCGCAAGGCCAGATCCGGTTCGTCGCCCTGCTTCAGGCTGCCCGTCGACTGCACGAAATAAACCTGGCGCTCGGTCTCGCCACCCGATTTGGTCAGCAGCACATTGCTGAACTCGATTGCCGGCGTTTCGATCGGCAGAAAGCCGAAGCGCTCGAAATTGCGACGGATCGTGTCCATCATGCCCTGAAAGGCGATCTGATCGAGCGGCAACAGCTCCATCACGCCGGGCATGGTGCGGGCCTTGGCTGAACTCATGGGTGTCTTCAACAGGAAAATAAGGAGCGGCATTTTAACAGAGCGCGGTAGGCTGGCGGTGAGCGCAGCGAACCCCAGCAGACTCGCCGGCACGCTGGCGTTCGCTGCGCTCACCACCTGCCTACAATTGCTGCGCTTGCGCTCGCACCCCTACATCGCTACACTCGCCGGCTTTCCGCATAACTACCAAACTCGGAACCGCCATGAAAGTCCTTTCCTCGCTGAAGTCTGCCAAAACCCGCCACCGCGATTGCAAGATCGTGCGTCGCCGCGGCAAAGTATTCGTGATCTGCAAGTCCAACCCGCGTTTCAAGGCGCGCCAGCGCTGATTTGAAGCCTGTTGGGCTGGGAGATTGATGCCGGCGCAAGCCGGCTTCGTCGTTTTTGAGGCCCGATTTCCTGCCCTCGCGCTGCCGCCCCGCGGCAAGCCTTGACGGCGGTCATGGAACTGAAGCCGCGCTTTTGCTACAAAGTAACCTCGCGGGCGCATGCAGCTCCTGGAGACCACTATGCACACCAAGATTCGTTCGGTTGCTTTAGCCGTAGTACTGGGTATAGCCGCAGTCGCAGCCCACGCCGACACGCTGCTGATCGAGCGACGGGAAGCTGGCGAGGCAGCGCCGCATCCGTCCCGCGGTGACTTGATGAGCGCAGTCGAGTCCGGTTTCGGTCCGCCCCTGCATCGTGTCGGCCCGGTGGGCAATCCGCCCATTACGCGCTGGGTCTATGAGAATTTTACGGTGTACTTCGAGCATTCGCACGTGATCACTACCGTGGTCAACAAGGCGCACTCGGAAGAGAAAGGTCCGAGGCCGGTGAATGACGACAGCGAATAACGGAACCCCTGAACAAGTCCGAAGCCGCGATAGCCCCGTGAGTCAGGGGGCGAAAAACCGCAGGTTTTTCGGGGTCTGGCAAACAATAAGCTGTGTAGCGAAGTCGAGCTGATGACCTATTCAGAGCTTCCTAAGTGGCGATGGCCGGCTGAATGGGAACCGCAGGATGCCATTCTGCTGGCCTGGCCACACGCTGACACCGATTGGGCCGCCAACCTCGGCGATGTGCAGCAGAGCTATATTGCACTGATCAGTGCGATCTGTCGTTTCCAGATTGCCGTGCTGATCGTTCCCGATGCCGCTACCGAATCCGAAGTGCGCACGCATTTTCAGCACAATGCGGACTGCGCACGCCGGCTGCGTTTCGTACACGCAGCCTATGACGATACCTGGCTGCGCGATTCCGGACCGGTGACGCTGACCGCCGATAGTCGCTTCCTGCTGAATGATTTTCGTTTCACTGGCTGGGGCGGCAAATTCTCTGCAACGCAGGATGATCTGCTGGTGAGCGCGCTGTTCGCTGCGGGCCGGTTCCATAATGCAGAGCTGCAACCTTGGGATTTCGCCCTCGAAGGCGGCGCTATCGACGGCGATGGCGCGGGCAGCGTGCTGACCACCTACAACTGCCTGCATCACCGCCATCCCGCGCTCAGCCGTGATCAACTGGCGCAGCGTCTCGCCAACATGCTGCATGCCGAGCGTGTGATGATCCTGGAGCATGGTGAACTGCAAGGCGATGATACCGACGCGCATATCGACACACTGGCGCGTTTCGCCAGTGTCGATGCCATCGTCTTCCAGGCCTGCGACGACCAAGCCGATCCGCACTTCGCGCCGCTTGCAGCCATGCGCTCGGAAATCGCTGGGCTACGCACCGTTGACGGCCAACTTTATCGATTGTTTCCGCTGCCCTGGGCCAAGCCCATTCACGCCGCCGATGGCCGGCGGCTGGCGGCCAGCTATGCCAACTTCCTGATCGTCAACGACGCCGTGCTGATGCCCGCGTATGGCGACGTCGCCGACGAACGCGCGGCTAAAGTGTTGCGCCTTGCATTTCCGGACCGCGAAGTGGTTCCAGTACCCTGTCGGTCCTTGATCGAACAGAACGGCAGTCTGCACTGCGTCACCATGCAGTTGCCGCGTGGAGTGCTGAATGGCTAAGTCATCGACCTTGCCGGTCGCCCTGGTGCAGGAACGCAATCATGGATCGCCGGAGCAGAACCTCGGCGTGATCGAAATGCGTTTGCGCGAGGCCGCACAGAACGGTGCGCGTCTGGTGCTGCTGCAGGAACTGCACAACGGGCCTTACTTCTGCCAGCACGAATCGGTCGACGAGTTCGATCGCGCCGAGGCGATCCCCGGCCCCAGCACCGAGCGCCTGTCGCGGCTGGCCCGGGATCTGAAACTGGTCGTGGTCAGCTCGCTGTTCGAACGCCGCGCCGCGGGGCTGTATCACAACACTGCCGTGGTCTATGACAGCGACGGCAGCATCGCCGGCAAATACCGCAAGATGCATATCCCGGACGACCCGGGCTTTATGGAGAAGTTCTACTTCACCCCAGGCGATCTGGGGTTCGAGCCGATCCAGACGTCCGTCGGACGCCTTGGCGTGCTGGTGTGCTGGGATCAGTGGTATCCCGAGGCCGCGCGTCTGATGGCATTGGCGGGCGCCGAACTGCTGCTGTATCCGACGGCGATCGGCTGGGATCCGCGCGACGATCAGGCCGAAAAGGACCGCCAACGTCAGGCCTGGGTGTTGTCGCAGCGCGGGCATGCGGTGGCCAATGGGCTGCCGGTATTGTCGTGCAACCGAATCGGCTTTGAGGCCAGCCCGCTGCCCGATGCCGCCGGCATCCAGTTCTGGGGCACCAGCTTTGTAGCCGGGCCGCAGGGCGAAATGATCGCGGAGGCCGATACCCAGTCGCCTACGCTGCTGCTCGCAGAGATCGATATGCAGCGCAGCGAAAATGTGCGCCGCATCTGGCCATTCCTGCGTGACCGCCGCATCGACGCGTATCAGGATCTGCTCAAGCGTTATCGCGATTGACTCTTCGCGGCGCGTCAATCCCTGGCACAATGGCCGATTGCAGCGTTCGCGCGCGATATACGACGCATCATTCTTTCGAATCCACATGACTCCAGCGAACGAACCAAAAAATATCGAAGCCGCGTACGACCAACCCGTACGCCGCATCCATCGCGACGGCACCGAGTACGTATTGCTTGGCACTGCCCATGTTTCCCGGCGCAGTGCCGAGGCAGTCCGCGAAATGCTGGCCGCGGAAGAATTCGATGCGGTGGCGGTCGAGCTTTGCGATCATCGCGCCCGTGCCATGCGCAATCCCGACGCGATTGCGAGTCTGGATTTGTTCAAGGTCATCCGCGAGGGCAAGGTCGGCGTGATCGCAGCAGGGTTGGCGCTGGGTGCATTTCAGCGGCGTCTTGCCGAACAATTCGGTATCGAGCCAGGCGCCGAGATGCGCGCCGCGATGGACGAAGCCGATGCACGCGGACTGCCTTGCTGGCTGATCGATCGCGATGTCGGACTGACGCTGCGCCGTGCGCGTGCGGCATTGGGTTTCTGGGACAAGTCCACCCTCACTGCCGGCATGATCGGCAGCATGATTTCGTCGGATGAGATATCCGAGGAAGATATCGAAAAACTCAAGGAAGGTGACATGCTGCAAAGCACCTTCGCAGAGTTCGCACGCCAGAGTGCGCCGCTTTATCGCAGCCTGATCGCCGAACGCGACCAGTTCATGTCGGCGCGGCTGCGCGAGGAATCCGCGAGCAAGCCGCCACGCAAGGTGCTGGCCGTGCTCGGTGCAGGCCATCTGGAAGGCATAGAACGTCATCTCGCCGGCGACCAACAGGCGCCCGCAGAACTATTGCTTGATGTGAGTGCCGAACCCAAGCCGTCGAATTTCGGCAAATGGTTCGGCTATGCGTTGATCGCCTTGGTACTGGGCGGATTTGCCTGGGGCTTCGCGCGCAGCGAACGCCTGGGTCTGGACCTCCTGATCAACTGGGTCGCAATCACCGCTGGTATGGGGGCGCTTGGCGCGTTGCTGGCCGCGGCGCATCCATTCTCGATCATCGCAGCAGCGATAGCTTCGCCGATCACGCCACTGCACCCAGCCCTGGCCTCGGGCATGATCAGCGGTGCTGTCGAAGCCTGGGTACGCAAGCCTACGGTAAATGACTTCGCACGCCTGCGCGACGATGTGATGCACTGGCGCGGCTGGTGGCGAAACTCGGTGACGCGCGTCTTTCTGGTGTTCCTCCTCACCAGCTTCGGCACCTCAATCGGCGTGTGGATCGCCATCGGTATCAATACCGGAAAAATGGCGGCGAATTAGGGTATGTAGGAGCGATGCAGGAGCGGCGTGAGCCGCGATGCTCTTGATTTTGTAGAGCGGGGCTTGCTCCGCTGCTCTTGTCTTTCGTCAACGTTCAGGTCAGATCGAAAGCAGCGGAGC
>JANMUE010000523.1:0-5615 GCA_031391205.1 Lysobacterales bacterium
GCTCCGCCTTTGACTTTGTCCGAAGGGGCTTTCAACAGCGCAGCTGGTCATCCCTTGGAACAAAGTCAAAGGCAAGAGCTTCGCGGCGGGACGCCGCTCCTACAACTTCGCCTGCAACTTCAACACAACCCTGCCCCCGGCATCCAGCAACTCCAGGTGATCACCATCGACGCGTTGCGTGGCCACCGCCTGCAACGCATCGAAGAATGCCATCTCCAGCTGATTGATCTCGGCGGCGCAGCCCATCTTGGTGGCCATGGCGCGATCGAATTCCATGTTGGCGCCGTCGTGGCGATAATTGGTGCCGAAGCGATTGCAGCCACCCGATCCCTCGGCATCATCGGTCTGAGCCGACAGCTTGAGAGTGGGGCGTTTGTCCTCGGCGGTTGCCGCAGGCGGCTTGCCGAGAATCTCGATCAACTGCCATTCGGTGTCGAGCAAGGCGACGGCGGGCTTGGGATCATGCGCGCAACCCGGCAATGCAGTTGACGCTGCGGCCAGCAGCAGGGATTGGGGGAGCAGAATGGGGCTGCGCATCGTTGCAAATCCTTGGTCGGCGTGGTGTCGTGGATTCTGCGCGTAGCGGCTGCGCTCGGCAATGCCCAAGAAAATGTAGGAGCTGATTACCGCGCACGCAATCTGAAACGCTCGCGATAATCCGCTGGCGTCAACGTGGTCTCGCGCTTGAACAGCTTGCGAAAACTGGGCACATCCGAATAGCCGCAACGCTCGACCACTTCCTCGAAGCTCAGGTGCGTCGCTTCCAGCAGGGCCTTGGCGCGCTCGACACGCAGATGCTGGATATAGGCAAGCGGGCTCTGGCCGTAGTGTTCCTTGAAGTGCCGCAACAGGCTGCGCTCGCTGACACCACAGTGATCGGCAAGCAGCGATACGCTGATGTCCTCGTGCAATTGCTTGTCGAGAAAGCGCTGCGCGCGTTCGGACAATGAATGCCTGGGCTTCTCCATCAGCGCCTGGGTGATATACGGCGCCTGGCTCTGGCGCTCGGCATCGACCAGCAGCATGCGGCTGGTCTGCATGGCGAGATCCTCACCACCGGTTTCGGCGATCAGGCGACTGAGCAGACCAAATACCGCGGTCGACGCGCCCGTGGTGGTGATATCGCCATCGTCGACCACCATGGATTCGGCTTCGAGCTGGACACGCGGGAAATACCTGCGGAACGCCGAAGCCATCCACCACGCCGTGGTCGCGCGACGGCCATCCAGCAGCCCGGTCTGCGCCAGCAGGAACGTTCCGGTGCAGCATCCGGCCAGACGCACACCGCGCAGATGCAACGAACGCAGTAATTCAATCTCCGGCCCCAACGCCGCCATAGTCTCTTCGAGCTTCTGCGTAGCGTTGAAGCCCAGGCCAGGCACCAGAACAATATCCAGCGGCCGATCCGGCGACACCACACCCGACAGCACCAGGCCCTCGGAGGTGCGCACGCTAGGCTCGCCGCGCGCACCGATCAACACACTCTCGAATTGGACGCCGCGTGCCGGCGAACGGATGCTGGACAGAATCTGCGCCACGCGCAGGGTATCGATCGGCGCCGCCAAGCTCGACAGCATGCAGCCATCAACGGCAAGCAACCCCATGCGTAGCGGCTTGTGCGACGGCATTGCCGCTACCGATCCGGACGCTGCGCTTGCAGCGTCCGTCATGCGCTGGCGCGCTGGGTTGATTTGTCTCATCGATGGGAATCCCTGATTAGTCTCGACATCGGCTTCGCCACACTGCGTATTGATTGCCACACCCCAAAAACCTGCGGTTTTTCGCCCCCTGACTCAGGGGGCTATCGCGGCTCCGCACTTGTAAGCCGTTGACCGGATTTGCATCTTACGTTGCTACTCAACGATCGACCAACACCGCACCGACATAGGTGCTCAGCGAATTCATCACCTGCTGCGGCACACGCACACTGATGCCTTCGATCGGCTCATCGCAGCTACGCAGCGCTACTGTAGCGGGTGCATCCGTGGGCAGCGCCGTATCGGAAGCGGCCACCAGTTCCAGACGGCCATTCTGATCGCGGCCGATCACCCACAGACCATTGGCAAGAACCGCGGAACTCAGACAGCTCGGATCACGGTTGGTCAGCGTCACATGCTCGCCCACCAGGGGCTGCACGCGCCATTGCTGGGTGGATTGATCCAGAACCGCACCATACTGGCCGGACGTGTACACCGGTGTCTGACCATCGACAAAAGCGGGGGTGGCAGCGGCCGAAGCGGCGGCGGCAAACAGGCCGAACATCAAAGAACGAACCTGGGTTTTCATGACTGACTCCTTGGAGACTCGGGCCGGACGTCGTCCGGTGTGCATAGATTGCGCCCTGGTCCGCGGTTCCATCAGTGGCGGATTAGCGTGTCTTATGGCGAAATCCGCCATGTAGAGGCATGTTCTGTGACGGAAATGACCTGTAAAGGTGTACTTCGGCCATAGAATGATGGTTCCGTGCGTTTGGCAATTCATTGTTTTATCGAAGATTTCTGATTTTTGATCGTCCATTGCACTGCCTTTGGTGTCGTCGATAGCTGGCGAATCCGCCATTGCCGATCGCGGGTGCACCGCGATTTGGAGTCCACCCCGAGAAGACAGAACGCATCGCACGCCAATGTCGACCTGGATATGCTCGATGAGGGGCGCCGGCCGGCTTGCGCGAAGTCGTGCAGCGGGAACAATCATGCGACACAGCTACCCACCCGACGGGCAGGAGATCCACGCAGGATCGCAAGGAGCATCGTTGAACATGACGCAACTGGGGTGGGCGTTCGCCGTACTTGGTGTTGGCATTGGCATCGGCAGCACCGCGCAAGCGGTATCGCCGACAGAACTCGAACGCCTGGCGGTCACCGGCACCCATCTACGCCGCGTCGATTACGAGGGCACGCCGCTGCAGGTGATCACGCGCACAGATATCGAGCGTCTGGGCATCCACAGCGCTGAGCAGCTGGTAAGCCTGCTCGCGGTCAATGGCAGCGGCGCGGACAATCTGTCGTCGAATGTCGGCATCCAGCTCGGCACCAGCGATCGCAACAACAATGGCAACAGCAGCGCGAATCTGCGCGGGCTGGGTGCGGGCAGTACGCTGGTGCTGCTCAATGGGCGGCGCATTCCGGCGCATGGCGCAAAGGGAAATTCGGTTGATCTGAACTGGATTCCGCTGGGCGCGGTTGAGCGTGTGGAAATCCTGAAGGATGGCGCATCGGCGATCTACGGTGCCGACGCGATCGGCGGCGTGATCAATTTCATCACGCGCGAGGATTACACCGGGTGGGAGGCGAACGCATTCGCCAATGTCACCGAAGCCGGTGGCGGCGGCTTCCATCGCGGGCAGCTCAGCGGTGGCGTGGGCGTGCTCGAGCGCGACGGCTTCAATGTGATGGCGACGCTCGGTGTCGACCGGCAGCAACAGCTCGACGGCGATCAGCGCGATTTCGTCAACGGCTTTCAGCCGGCACGCGGTCTGGCGCCGGATACCAACGGCACACCGTTCGCGACGCAGGTGTCGGCGGCCGGCACAGCGATCCCGTCTCCGTTTCTGCTGCCGCAAACCGGCAACCAGGCCTACAACCGCGCCAACCTGCTGAGCTTTCAGCAGCGCTGCGATTCGATAGCGGGCATGTCGCAATATCAAGCGCTGCTGTGGCGCAATCCCGGCGCGGCGTTCGGCTGCGCCTACGACTACGGCGGCGCCGCGGTGTTGATCCAGCCGGTGGAACGCACGCATGTGCTGACGCGCGGCCTGTTCGCGCTGACGCCGGTGAATCGCCTGGTCGCGGAGTTCGTCGCTTCGCGGGTAGAGGCGATCAAGCAGTTCGAGCCTTATCAGATCACCACCAGCAGCGCGGCGCTGGCGAATGCGCGTTATCCGGTCGATGGTCCTTATTACCAGGATCTTTCGGCGTATGTGCCGGGATTCAACACTAATCTTCCGATCGCGTATCGCTGGCGCTGTGCCGACTGCGGCGGGCGCACGATTGCGACCACGACGGATGCATGGCGTGGACTGTTCGGAGTCGAAGGTGAAGTCGGAGAGACATGGACCTATCGCGCAGGCGTGTCGAACGCGCGCAGCAGTGCAGAGTCGCGGCTCGGTCCCGGTTACTACTACACGGCGGGACTGATCGAAGCGCTGGGATCGGGCGATCTGAATCTGTGGTTGCTGCCCGGTGAATCGCAGGACACGCTCGGCCTGCAGCGGCTTGCCGCCGCCAGTGCCGAGGGCGCGCGATTGTTCGACGGCGTCTCCGAACTGGTGCAGCTCGACGGCAGCGCTTCGGGTGAGATCATGCAATTACCCAGCGGCCCGCTGGCATTGGCGTTTGGTTTCGATCTGCGTCGCGAGTCGTATCGGTTCAGTGATGGTTCGCGGACCAGCGAGCCGATCTTCCAGGCGCCGTTCGATGCGGAATTTCCCAAGGTCGATCGCGATATCAGCGCGGTGTTTGCCGAACTCTCTGTGCCGATCGTCGATGACCTGGAGGCGAGTCTCGCGCTGCGCCATGACCACTACAGCGATTTCGGCAACACCACCAATCCGCGACTGGCGCTGACCTGGCGGCCGATCGATACTTTGCTGCTGCGCAGCTCCTACAACACCGGCTTCAGGGCGCCGAGCTTCTTCCAGCTGTATTCGGCACAGAACAACGCACCGATACCTGGAAACATCGCTGATCCCGTACTCTGCCCCAACGGAAACGTGCCTGGCGCGGATCTCTCGGTCTGCGCGATCCGCCCCGATGCACGCCAGGGCGGCAATCCCGATCTGCAACCCGAAGACACCCGCCAATGGACATTGGGGCTGGTCGCATCGCCGGCGCCGTGGGTGAGCTTCAATGTCGACGTCTGGTCGATACGGCGCTACGGGCTGATCGTGGAACTGACGCCGCAGGAAGTGATCGCCAACTACACGACCTTCCCGGAAAATCTTGTCCGCGGCAGCGACGGCCGCCTCGATGGTCCCGGCGGTTACATCCGTTCCGGATTCGTCAACGCCGATGGTGATCGCACGCGCGGCGCCGATGTCGGTGTCGAATTCAATGGCGAATGGGGCGAAGGCCGGTGGACCGCCGCGCTTGACGGCAGCTACATCGACAGCCATCGCGCGCGCATCTTCGCGACGCAGCCGTTCACCGAACTGGTGGGTCGCTGGAATGCGCGCACCTTGCATCTGCGCTGGAAACATCTGGCGCGGCTGAGCTACGCATTGGACGCCTGGAATGCCACGCTGAGTCATCAATACGCGAGCAGTTACGACGACGAAGTACCTCCGGGCACCGTGCCGCCGGGCTTCGAACCTGAGGTCGACGCCTATTCGAACTTCGGACTCTCGGCCAGCTACAGCGGGTTCAAGGATATGACCATCACTGCCGGTATCCGCAACCTGTTCGATATCGATCCGCCGTTTACCGCGCACAACCTCGACTTCGCTGCAGGCGCGGGCTGGGATCCGCGTGTCGCCGATCCGCGCGGGCGGGCTTATACGCTGAGTATGAGCTATCGGTTTCGTTGAGCCTGGCAGCGGTGTCGTGGGAGCGCCGTCCCGCCGCGAAGCTCCTGCTCTACTCTTTATAGTCAGAGAAACAGCTTCGCGGCGGGACGCC
>JANMUE010000536.1:0-16385 GCA_031391205.1 Lysobacterales bacterium
GCGGCGTTCCTGGAGAAGCAGCAGTTGTAACGCTGGAACGGCGTATGCCGCGACGCTCTTGTGTTGCGCTTTTGACGTTGTAGAGCGGGGCTTTCTCCGCTGCTCTTGATCTGATCTTGTTGTTCAATATAAAGCCAAAGCAGCGGAGCAAGCCCCGCTCTACAACGTCAAAAGCGCAACACAAGAGCGTCGCGGCATACGCCGTTCCAGCGTTACAACTGCTGCTTCTCCAGGAACGCCGCCAGCGCAGCCCTCAACTCCACCCCATCCAACGCGCAGTCGTTATGCGCGCACGACAGGGTGACGAACTCCGTACGCGGCGAAGCCTTGCCGAGCGCAATGCCGAATGCATACGGAATCACGTCATCACGCCGCCCATGCAGGATCAGCGCCGGACCGGCGAACGCCGCCACCGCAGCACGATTGTCGAACGGATCACGGATCAGTTGGGACGGCACGTAAAGACCGCGCGCCATATCAGCAATCGAAGTAAAAGTGGAAACCAGCACCAGCGCTGCCAGCGGTCGATGTCGGCTCAACTCGGCTACGGGCCCACCGCCCACCGATCTGCCAAACGCGACGATACGCCGCGGATCCGCCTCGGGCTGCTGCAACAGCCAGTCGTAGGCGATCAAACTCGCGTCGTGAATCGACACCAGCGTCGGCTCGCCCGGAGCACCGGCATAACCCGGAAATTCGAGTGACAGGAGATTGCGCGACGCACCCACGAGACGCGACATCGCCGCCACGGATTGGTACGCGAACTCGGCATTGCCGTGAAAGAACACGATGGTGCTGGCGGGCGCGTCAGTGTTCGCCGGCAGCCAGATCGCATGCACCGATTGAGTGTCTCCAAGTTTCAACTGCCGGGCATTGGCTGGCCAGTCGCGGAAGTCGGGCACAGCGCCCATCTGTGCACCCGGAAACATCATGCGCCGCTGCATCGACCAGAGCTGGGCGCAGTAGGCGATGTAGATCGCTGCGACGAATACGATTACGGTGAGGAGCATGATGCGGGCGGTTTTCATGTGGCTCATTGCGGGGATCGTAGGCTGGCGGTGAGCGCAGCGAACCCCAGCAGATTTGCCTGTTTGCTGGGGTTCGCTGCGCTCTCCGGCCCGGCGTCACCGCCGGGCGTTCGGCTCATCTGACGATGCCCGGCGGCATCGTCAAAGCGACTCACCTCACCCACCAGCCTACATCCGCCGCTACAACGCGTAACCAAACTGCTGCCGGAACTGATTGGCAAACTCGGCATAGTCAAAGCGCTGGTTCTGCGTGCCGTGGTGTTCGATCTTCAACGCGCCCATCAGACTGGCAATACGCCCGGAGGTGGCGAAATCCAGGCCATTCATCAAACCGAAAATCAGGCCGGCGCGGAAGGCATCGCCGCAACCGGTCGGGTCAACGACGCGCACTGCGCTGGCCGGCGGGATATCGATCGCCTCTTTGGGCGTATTGATGATCGCGCCCTTGGGGCCACGCGTGACGACATAGGCCTTGACCTTGGAGGCGATGGTTTCCGCGCTCCAGCCGGTGCGTTCCTGCAGCACCTGCGACTCGTAGTCGTTGACCGTCTCGTAGTCGGCCTGCTCGATGAAGGCGCGGAATTCTTCGCCATTGAACAGCGGCATCGCCTGACCCGGATCGAAGATGAAAGGAATTCCGGCGGCGGCGAAATCGTTCGAATGCTGCAGCATCGCATCGCGCGAATCCGGCGCCACGATGCCGAACTTCACCCCTTTGACGTCGCCCACATGCGATTCATGCGAACGCATCATCGCGCCCGGATGGAAGGCGGTGATCTGGTTATCGTCCAGATCCGTGGTGATAAAAGCCTGAGCGGTGTACAGATCGTTGATCTGCCGCACCTGATCGAGGCGGATGCCGCAGGCTTCGAAATGCTCGCGATACGAACCGAAATCCTGGCCGACCGCCGCCATCGGAATCGGATCTCCACCCAGCATCTTCAGGTTGTAGGCGATATTGCCGGCGCAGCCACCGAATTCACGGCGCATGCGCGGCACCAGGAAAGCCACATTCAGGATATGCACCTTGTCCGGCAGGATATGGTTCTTGAACTGGTCCTGGAACACCATGATGGTGTCAAACGCGAGCGAACCACAGATCAGAGCGGACATAGTCATTCCAGGGCGCAAGAGGCAAGGGGCGCATGGTGGCGAGGCAAGGGCCGCATGGCAAGTGGCCCGTCCCCTCTCCCGCACGCGGGAGAGGGCTGGGGGTGAGGGAGAGTTTGCGGAGGTGTGTTGGGAATGCGGTCGCCCCAGCACCCTCATCCGGCCCTGCGGGCCACCTTCTCCCGCGACGGGAGAAGAAGTTCATCCCTCTACTGCGAGTGGGAGAAGGTAATCAAAGCCGCGCTTTCAGCATCGCATTCAACTGCGCCGGATTGGCCTTGCCCTTGGTGGCTTTCATCAGCTGGCCGATGAGGAACTGGAAGATCTTTTCGTCGCCAGCCTTGAACTTGGCGATCTGCTCGGGGAACTGCGCAATCACCGCGTCGATGGCCGAGGTGAGCGCACTGTCGTCAGTGATCTGGCGCAGACCGCGGGCGTCGATGATGGCGTCGGCACTGCCCTCGCCGGACCACATCGCGGCGAAGACGTCTTTGGCGATCTTGCCGGAAATGGTGTTGTCGACAATACGGGCGAGTAAGCCGGCGAGTGAAGCAGCACCGACGCAGCTGTGTTCGATATTGAGTTGGCCTTCGTTCAATGCCGAAGCCAACTCACCGAGCACCCAGTTGGCGCACAGCTTGGCCTGGCCGGGCAGGATCTGCAGCATGGATTCGAAATAATCGGAAAGTGCGCGCTCTTCGGTCAGCTTGCCGGCGTCGTATTCGGGTAGGCCGAGTTGCTGCACGAAGCGCGTACGTCGCGCATCGGGAAGCTCGGGCATGGCCGAACGCGCGCGCGCGAAATCGGCTTGCGCCAGTACCAGCGGCGGCAGATCGGGATCGGGAAAATAGCGATAGTCGAGCGCGTCCTCCTTGCTGCGCATGGTGCGCGTGCGGTTGGCGGCGGCGTCGTAAAGGCGCGTTTCCTGCACGATGATTTCGCCGTTTTCGATGGCGCGGATCTGGCGTTCAATCTCGTAGGCGATGGCCTTTTCGACGAAGCGGAAGGAGTTGACGTTCTTGATCTCGGCACGTGTGCCCAGCTTTTCGACACCGGTGCGACGCACCGAAACATTGGCGTCGCAGCGGAAACTGCCTTCCTGCATATTGCCATCGCAGATGCCCAGCCAGCGCACCAGCTGATGCAGCGCCTTCATGCAGGCGACGGCTTCCTCAGGCGAGTGCATGGCGGGTTCCGTGACTACTTCAAGCAGCGGTGTTCCAGCGCGATTGAGATCGACGCCGGTGGATGCATGAAACGCATCGTGCAGCGATTTCCCGGCGTCCTCCTCCAGATGCGCGCGAGTCAGCGGCACGGTGATTTCGCGGCCGTCATCCAGTCTGGCCATGAGCGATCCGCCTTTGACGATGGGCAGTTCGTACTGGCTGATCTGATAGCCCTTGGGCAGATCCGGGTAGAAATAGTTCTTGCGCGCGAACACGCTGCGCGGAGCCACTTCAGCCCCTACGGCGAGGCCGAACTGGATCGCGCGCTCGATGGCGCCGCGATTGGGCACCGGCAACGTGCCAGGCAGGCCGGCGTCAACGAAACTGACCTGGGTATTGGGCTCGGCGCCGTAGGCAGTGGCCGCACCCGAGAAGATTTTGGATTGGGTCGAAAGCTGCACATGCACCTCGAGACCGATCACTGCCTGCCATTCGTTGTTCATTGCATATGTTCCGTGACGTAGGGTGGGTGCAACCCACCATTGTGCGGTATTCGAGAATGGTGGGTTGCACCCACCCTACTACTTCGGTGCCTGCCGATGCCAATCGCTGATCTGCTGATAACCATGACTGGCGGCGAACAGTTTCGCCTCGCCCCAGGCCGGGCCGATGAGCTGCAGACCCACCGGCATGGCGTCGACAAAACCGCAGGGCAGGCTCACCGCAGGAAGGCCGGCCAGATTCACCGCTACGGTATTGATATCGGCGGCGTACATCGCCAGAGGATCGTTGGCCTTCTCGCCGAGCTTGAACGCCACATCGGGCGTGGTCGGGCCGGCGATGACATCGACGCCGGCAAACGCCCGTGCAAAATCTTCGGCAATCAATCGACGCACCTGCTGCGCGCGCAGATAGTACGCATCGTAGTAGCCTGCCGACAGCACAAACGTGCCTACCAGGATGCGGCGCTTGACCTCGTCGCCGAAACCTTCAGAACGGCTGCGGCTGTACAGATCGTTCAGATCGCGCACGTTAGCGGCACGGTGTCCGAAGCGCACGCCGTCGTAGCGAGACAGATTGCTGGACGCCTCGGCCGGCGCGATCACGTAGTAGGCCGGCACCGACAGCGGCAGGCGCGGCAGCTCGATATCGACCAGCACCGCGCCGGCCTTCTCAAGCTCGGCCAGTGCGCGCCGCGTGCACTCGGCCACCTCGCTGCGGATACCGGCGCTATACAACTCCTTGGCTACGCCGATGCGCAGTCCACGCACGCCCTGATCGCAGGCGGCGACAAAATCTTCCGCGGGTCGCTCGACACTGGTCGCGTCCAGCGGGTCGAAGCCGGCCAGCACATTCAACACCTCGGCACAGTCGCGGGCATGGCGCGCGATCACGCCGGCCTGATCCAGGCTGGACGCAAACGCCACCATGCCATAGCGCGATACGCGGCCATAAGTTGGCTTGAAGCCGGTGACGCCGCAGAAAGCCGCCGGTTGGCGCACCGAACCGCCAGTATCCGATCCGGTCGCGAACGGCACCACGCCAGCCGCCACCAGCGCCGCCGTTCCGCCCGACGAACCACCCGGCACCCGCGTCAGATCCCAGGGATTGCGCACCGGGCCGAAGGCGCTGTTCTCGTTGGACGAACCCATCGCGAACTCGTCCATATTGGCCTTGCCCACGCAGGCCGCACCGGCGGCATTGAGCTTTGCACTGACCGTCGCATCATAGGGCGCGATGAAATCGCCGAGGATTTTCGAGCCCGCGGTGGTGCGCAGGCCCTGAGTGCAGAACAGATCCTTGTGTGCGAACGGAATCCCGGCCAACACACCGCTACCCGAAGCTGCCGGCGCTGCAATTGCGGTGATCAGTGCGTTCAGACTGTCCTGGCTGGCGGTGGCCATCGCCACCGACTGCGCGACTGCCTCAGCAGCACCAGCCGCACGAAAGCCTGCGATATCGGCAAATTTCAGGCTGCTCATTCGATCACCTTGGGCACCAGGTACAGACCGCCCTGCATCTCGGGCGCGATCTTTTCCAGTGCGGACTGCAGGTCCGGCTCGGTCACCGCGTCGCTGCGCAGACGCAATGTCGCATCGTGCGGATGCGCCATCGGTGTGACGCCGTTAACGTCCACCTCACGCAACGCAGATACCATGCCGAGCACACTATCGAGACTGCCGGCCAAAGCCGAGCGTTCTTCTGGCTTCAACGCCAATCGCGCAAGCCGCGCGAGCCGCTCCAAGTCGTCAGTCTCTATGTGCATGCGATTGCCTCAGGTAAGACATGCATTTTGTGCATGAATCGCCTTGTCCGGCAATGCCCCGCCGGTTACAGTTCCTGCCCTTTCTGAAGCACATTGCTTCAGACAACCCCTCTCCAATTCAAGGTCTGCGCCATGTTCAAGAGCCTGCGCGGCATCTTTTCCAATGATCTGTCCATTGATCTTGGTACCGCCAACACCCTGATTTACGCCCGCGGCCAGGGCATCGTGCTGAACGAGCCATCGGTCGTCGCCATCCGCCAGGACGTAGGCGGCGGTCGCCGTCGCGTCGCCGCCGTCGGTACCGAGGCCAAACGTATGCTGGGCCGCACCCCCGGCAGCATCGTCACCACGCGTCCGATGAAAGACGGCGTCATCGCCGACTTCACCATGGCCGAAGAGATGCTGCAGCAGTTCATCAAGAAGGTGCACCAGTCGCGCTTTCTGCGCCCCAGCCCGCGCGTGCTGATCTGCGTGCCCTATGGCTCGACGCAAGTCGAAAAACGCGCCATCAAGGAATCGGCCGAATCCGCCGGCGCCCGTGACGTGTACCTGATCGTCGAACCCATGGCCGCCGCCATCGGCGCCGGTATTCCGGTGCACGAGGCCAAGGGCTCGATGGTGCTGGACATCGGCGGCGGCACCTCCGAGGTCGCGGTGATTTCGTTGAATGGCATCGTCTATGCGCAGAGCGTGCGTATCGGCGGCGACCGTTTCGACGAGGCCATCATCAACTACGTGCGCCGCAACCACGGCACGCTGATCGGCGAATCCACCGCCGAACGCATCAAGATCGAAATCGGCTGCGCGTTTCCGCAGTCCGAAGTGCGCGAGATCGAAGTCTCCGGCCGCAACCTCGCCGAAGGCGTGCCGCGCATGTTCACCATCAATTCCAATGAAATCCTCGAAGCCCTGCACGAGCCGCTCGCCGGCATCGTCGGCGCGGTGCGTTCGGCGCTTGAACAGACCCCACCCGAGCTTTGCTCCGACGTCGCAGAGCGCGGTATCGTGCTGACCGGCGGCGGTGCCCTGCTGCGCGATCTGGATCGCCTGATCTCGGAAGAAACCGGCCTCGCCGTTCACGTCGCCGATGACCCGCTGACCTGCGTGGCACGCGGCGGCGGGCGGGCGCTGGAATTGATCGACATGCACGGCAACGAGTTTTTCTCGCCCGAATAGCGCGATGGGAGCGGCTATTCTCGCCGCAGAGTCATTCTGAGCGCAGCGTTTCCAGTCGCACGCAGACATCACGAGTCCCATGGCCGTTCGCAACTCCGATAACCCGGCGCTGTTTTCCGAGTCCAGCTCGGGAACTGCGCGCCTGATCGGCTATCTGGCGATCGCTGCCGCGTTGATGGCGGTGGATCACCGAAGCCAGGTGTTGACGCGGGTGCAGCGTCAGATAGCGGGTCTGGCAGCGCCGGCATATTGGCTGGCCACCGCGCCGATTCGACTCGGCCGCAGCGCCCGCGACGCCACCGCCGAACGCGCCGGACTGGTGCGCGAAAACGCCGAGCTGCGCGAACAGCTGCTGCTCGCCCAGGCCGGGCTGGCACAGATCAAGAGCATGGATGAAGAAAACCGCAGCCTGCGCTCCCTGCTCGACGCACGCACGCGGCTGAATCTGCATGCCCAGCTCGCCGAACTGATCGAAGTCGACCTCGATCCCTACCGCCACCGCCTTTTGATCGATCAAGGCCGCGACCAGGGCGTGCAGGAAGGTCAGGCGGTGATCGATGCGCAGGGGCTGATCGGGCAGGTGCTGGAGCCGCTGGCCAATCGCTCGCAGGTGATCCTGATTACCGATCCCGGCCACGCTGTTCCGGTGCGGGTGGCGCGCAACGGGCTGCGCGCCATCGCCTACGGCACCGGTGAAGTTGATCGGCTCGAGCTTCCGCATATTCCCTTCAGCGCCGACATCATTGCCGGCGATCAGCTGCTCACCTCGGGCCTCGGCGGCCACTTTCCCAGCGGCATTCCGGTTGCAGTGGTGAAGGAAGTGCGCGGCGACGATTCGGCAGCTTTTGCAGTTGCAGAGGCCACGCCGGTGGCAGCGATGACACGTGGCAATCAGGTTCTGTTGCTGAACGCGGTGCGTGTCGACACGGTCGCGCCGGCCGTGGATTTCGTCGAACCGCCAGCCCCTGCGTCTACCGTTACGGACGGCAACCCATGAGCCGATTGCGCGAAGGGTCCTTGCTGTTCTGGTTGAGTCTGGTCGCGGGCGTAGTGCTGACCGTTCTCGCTCTACCCGAAGCCTGGCGTCCGCTTCGCCCGTTCTGGCTGGGTCTTTTGGTGATCTGGTGGTCGCTGGAAGCCCCCGATCGCATGGGTTTGGGCATCGCCTTCGTTTTGGGGCTGACTCAGGACATCCTGATTGGCACGCTGCTGGGCGAGCATGCCTTCCGCCTTGTCGCCATTGCCTTCATCCTGCTGCGGTTTCGCGCCCGGCTGCGTTTCTTCCCGATGTGGCAGCAGGCACTGGCCGTGCTCGCGATTCTGATCAATGACCGCATCGTGACCTGGGCCCTGCGCAGTTTCGCGGGCACCACGGCGATCGACTGGCAGTTCTGGATCGCTCCGATCGTCGGCGCCATGCTCTGGCCCTGGCTGTTTCTTCTGCTCGACGATCTGCGCCGCCGCAGTCGTCCGCGCGAATCCTGACCGATGCCATTCGGTACGCGCCTGCGGTTTCGCGAACCTCAGCGACTGCTGAAGGATGTCCTGATCGAAGCGCAGATCTTCGGCTCGCGCGCGACCCAGGGCTTCGTGATCATTCTCGCCTTCATCCTGTTGCTGATCGGTCGTTATGTCTGGCTGCAGGTGTTGCGTCACGATGAGTTGAGCACGCGCTCGGAAGCCAATCGGGTCAAATCGCGGCCGTTGCCGCCCAGTCGAGGATTGATCTACGACCGCAATGGGGTGCTGCTCGCCGAAAACGTACTGGAATACCGGCTCGAAGTGGTGCCCGAGCAGGCCGGCGATGTGCAGAAGGTGGTCGTCGAAGTCGGCCAACTCATCACCATTGATGCCGAAGACCGCGAGCGTTTCGAGGAGCTGCACCGCGCGCGCCGCCGCTTCCACAGTCTGCCGCTGCGCTTTCATCTCAGCGAGGAGGAAGTCGCGCTATTCGCTGTCAACCGGCATCGCTTCCCCGGCGTCGAAGTGGTGCCCTACCTCAAGCGCTACTATCCGATGGGCGCCGACCTCGGCCATGTCGTCGGCTATGTCGGCCGCATTGGCGCCGAGGATCGCGAGCGCCTTGATGATCCGCGCTACAGCGCGACCACGCATATCGGCAAAACCGGAATCGAGCGCTTTTACGAAGACGTTCTGCTCGGCGAGGTCGGTTACGAACGTGTCGAAACCAATGCAGAAGGCCGGGTGCTGCGCGAACTGGACCGCGTGCCGCCCAAGCCGGGGCAGCATCTGTATCTGTCGCTGGATGCCAATCTGCAGCGGTCGGCCATTGCGGCGTTCGAAGGCCGTGCCGGCGTCGCCGTCGCCATCGACCCGGGCAGCGGTGAAATCCTGTGCATGGTCAGTCAGCCCAGTTTCGACCCGAATCTGTTCGTCAACGGTATTTCGCGCAAGGACTACGCCGCGCTCCTGGCAGCGCCGCATCAACCCTTGTTCGACCGCACCCTGCGCGGCGGTTACGAACCGGGTTCAACGATCAAGCCGTTCTACGCATTGGCCGGTCTTGAACTGGGCCTGCGTCATCCGGAAGACACAGTCTTCTCCACCGGCCGATTTCAACTACCTGGTCAATCGCAAAGCTATGGCGATTGGCGCGCTGGCGGCCATGGGCGCATCAATCTGCGCGAGTCGCTGGCGCAGTCGGTGAACACCTACTACTACCAGCTCGCCGCCGATCTCGGCATCGATCGCAGCAGCGCCTATATGGCGCAGTTCGGTTTTGGCCAGCTCAGCGGCATCGATATGAATGGCGAGTCCGGCGGCGTGCTGCCCTCGCGCGAGTGGAAGCAGGCGCGCTTTGGCAAGACCTGGTACCCCGGTGAAACCGTCATCGCGGGCATCGGCCAGGGCTATTGGGTGGTGACGCCGATTCAACTGGCCAGCGCATTGGCCACACTGGCCGGCCACGGCGTGCGACATCGACCGCATCTGCTGCGCGCCACTCAGCAAAGTTTCGATGCCCCCATCCTGCCCTCACCCTTGTCTGTGCCGCTGGCCACCATTGTGCGCGACCCGCAGAATCTCGCTGCGGTGCGCGAGGGCATGGTCGCGGTCATGCACAGTCCCACCGGCTCCGCGCGTGCAATGGGCGCCAACGCGCCGTATCAGATCGCCGGCAAGACGGGTACCGCACAACGCGTCAATCGCGCGCGCCGCGCCGCCAGCAGCGGCGGTGCCACACCCGAGGAAGTACTCAACCGCGCGTTGTTTATTGCCTTTGCACCCGCCGATGCACCGCGCATCGCCCTGGTCGTCGTCGTCGAACACGGCGACAGTGGCTCCAAGGCCGCCGCGCCGGTGGCGCGCAAGATTCTCGACCAGTACCTGCTCGGCGATCAGGCCGGGCAATACGAGCTGCATATCGATGCCCGCGACCTGCTGGACCAAATCGAACCTCCGGTCGAGACCGGCGTGCCAATGCCGGATATCGGACCGAACATCCAGCCCGATGAAGCGGAGCTACCGCAATGATCGACCGCGGCCTGATCGATGCCGTCGAAACCCGTATCGGGCAGCTGTGGCGGCGTTCGCGCATCGATCTGCCACTGATCGGGGCGCTGCTTCTGGTCTGCGCGGTGGGCCTGATGACCTTGTACAGCGCCAGCGCCGAAAGTCCGCGCCAGGTACTCAACCAGGCGTTGCGACTGACGCTGGGGTTCAGTGTGCTGCTGGTGTTTTCACGCATACCTCCGATGTGGTTTCGCACGCTCACGCCCTGGTTTTATCTGGGCACCATGTTGCTGCTGGTGCTGGTGCTGGTATTCGGCGAGGGCCGCGGCGCCAATCGCTGGCTGGATCTGAAGCTGCTGCGCTTCCAGCCCTCGGAGTTGGCCAAGCTGGCCCTGCCGATGATGGTGGCCTGGTACCTGCATACGCGGGCGTTGCCGCCGCGCTGGCGTGACCTGTTCGCCTGCGCTGCGCTGATCGGCGTGCCGGCGCTGCTGATCGCTAAACAGCCCGACCTCGGCACCGCACTGCTGGTCGGCGCCAGCGGTGCGTTCGTGGTGTTTCTCGCTGGCCTGGCCTGGCGCCGCATTCTGTTGCTGATCGCCGTCGCGGCCGCGGCTACGCCGCTGTATTGGCAGTTTTTAATGCACGAATATCAGCGCAATCGCGTGCGCATGTTCATCGATCCCGAAGCCGATCCGCTCGGCAACGGCTGGAACATCATTCAATCCAAGATTGCCGTGGGATCCGGCGGCCTGTTCGGCAAAGGATGGATGGGCTCGACCCAGGCGCGTCTGGATTTCCTGCCCGAGCACACCACTGATTTCATCTTCGCGGTGTATTCCGAAGAATTCGGCCTGATCGGCGTGATCGCACTGATGGCAGTGTATCTGTTCATCATCGGCCGTGGCCTTTGGATCGCGGCCCATGCGCGCGACACCTGGTCACGCCTGATCGCCGGCAGCGTCAGCATGACCTTCTTCGTCTATGTCATGGTCAACGGCGGCATGATCGCCGGCCTGCTTCCCGTAGTGGGCGTGCCCATGCCGCTGGTCAGCTATGGCGGCACCAGTGCGGTCAGCCTGCTCGCTGGATTTGGACTGCTGATGTCGATCCATTCGCATCGGCGATCGACGTAATGCACGAAGACCCCGCATCATTGCCGCTCATTGGCTCGCTGGCGACAGGTTTCGCCCGATCCAGGAATGCTCTGAATAAAACTGGAGCGGTGGCAGCCCCGAGTCAGGGGGCGACAAACCGCAGATTGACCAGCTTCGCTGTTAGAAACCAGAGTGTTGGCGAACTATGCGCTGTACAACGAAGTCGAAGTGAGGACTTATTCAGAACTTCTCCAAGGAGTGCGGCATGAACAAAGGAATAGTCCTGCACTGTGCGCGTGCATTCGGAATTGCCTTGCTGGCGATACTGATGACGGCGCCAGCACAGGGAATTGCCGCGGCACCCGGCACGCATGAACAGGGCGGCTATCGATATTCGATTGCACCACCCGCGGCCTGGGTCAAGCCCGAGTCGACGCCGCCGGTATGGCCCGAACAACTGAGCGCTGCCGGCGGTTGGCGCAACTGGAAGGTCGATCACCAAGTCGATCTGCGCGGCGGCTATGCCACCTACCGTGACATCGAATTCGAGCCGATGACGCGCGCGCTGCTGACCCGTTCCGCGCAACAGCAGATTGCCTTCGACCCGAGCTATCAAAAACTGGTGATCCATGACATCAGCCTGCTGCGCGAAGGAAAGACACTGGACCGGATGAACCCGGCCAACGTGACGATGGTCAGGCGCGAGCAGGAGTTCGAGGCGCTGACCTACAACGGACTGGTAAGTTTTCTGATCGTGCTCGACGATGTCCGCATCCACGATCGGGTGCGTGTCGCCTACACCATCGAAGGCGCCAATCCGATTCTGTCCGGCCAGCTTGGCGAAGGGTTTCATCTGTCCTGGACCGATCCGGTGCTGCTGCGCACCGTGCGCGTGCTGGCCGATCCGGGCACAACCCTGGATGCGCGCCTGCACGGCGAATCCAAACCCGTCGCCGTGGTGACGCACCCCGATCGCGTCGAGCTTCAATGGCGCGACGTGGAGCGCGCCGGCATCAAGGACGAGGGCGAGTACCCGAAATGGCATAGCCCATTCCCGCGGCTGACGCTCTCGGTGCGTCGTAGCTGGTCGGATGTGGCGACCTGGGCGGCATCGCTCTATCCAAAGCCCGAGCCGTTGTCTGCAGAGCTGCAAACAGCGGTGACCGCCATCCGCAGCAAATATCCCGAAAAGGAGCAGCAGCTCAGCGCCTTGCTGCGCCTGGTCCAGGATGAGGTCCGCTATTTCGGCATGGAGCTCGGTGCCAGCACGCACCGGCCGGCCGAGCCCAATGCCGTGTATCTTCGCCGCTACGGCGACTGCAAGGACAAATCGCGGCTGCTGGTGGCGTTGTTGCAGGCGCTGGACATTGAGGCCGTGCCGGCACTGGTTTCGGCGGCGCACGGCAAGATGATCGCCGACGAACCGCCTGCCGCCACTGCCTTCGATCATGTCATCGTGCAGGCTCGCATCGGTACGCGTGATTACTGGCTCGACCCGACACTGACATTGCAGCACGGCCCGCCGGATACGTTGTCGTCGCTAGCCTACGGCGTCGCATTGCCGGTCAAAGCCGATAGCCGCGACCTGATCGCGATCGCAACCGACAAGTCGCAGCCCAATTCCATTTTGATCGAGGAAGAATTTGCCAGCAATCGCGACGGTGAACTTTCCCTGGATGTCAGCATCAGATTCGGCAGCGGCCTGGCCGAGTTGCAACGTCGCATCGTCGCCGCCGCTGGCGAAGACGAATCGATCGACATCTGGAAGAACTACTACGCGCACGCCTACGGCGAAATCGAACGCGTCGGCGACGCCGGATTTACCGATGATGAAAGCAGTAACACACTCTCGCTGAAGGCGCGTTTTGTGTTGCGCAATGCCTGGCATGAGCTGGATGCAGGCAAACGTTTTCTGGATATGGATGCCGCAGCGATCTCACAGTACCTGAGCCTGCCGACCACCATGGCGCGTACCTCGCCTCTGGCGCAGGCCTATCCGATCGAACTGACTCAGCGCAGCCGCGTGCTGCTGCCGGACGGCGTGCATTCGCTGGCCAATCCGGGTGAGGCGACGATTGAAGACAAAGCGTTCAAGTACACCCGCAAGGTCAGCGTCAGCGGTCAGACCCAGATACTGGAGCACAGATTCATCGGGCTGGGCGATCATGTCGCCGCCGTCGCCACCAAGAGCCATCTTGATCAGCTGCGCAAGGTGATCGAAAGTGGCAACTACCGACTGCTGGTGAAATTTCCTCAGGGCATTGGCGAACACCGCGAGAAACGTCTGCAAAATCTGATCGAGGGACTGATGAATGAAAATGCCGACTAATCTCTTCGTGCTTGGCCTGCTGGCGTCGTCGGTATTTGCAGCCGACAATTCCACTGCGCCGTCGGTGGGCGCAGCGCCAGCGCCGATCGGTGCCAAATCGCTGAGCGCACTTCTGGATCGAACCGAACAAGACCAGGCGTCGCTCGATTACGCAGCGATCTGGAATGCGTTCCTGGCAGAACAGAATATTGACAAGGCATTGGCCGCGCGCGAGGTGCTCGGTCATTTCGCGGATGCGACGGCGCCTACACGCGAAGACTGCACCCGGTACGCAGACGATATAGCCAGGGCACGCCGCGAAGCCTTCATCAGCATCAGCGTGCAACGCCTGGCCCTGAGCTGCGCGCAGACATTGGACGACGCACCACGCGCAGCGCGTATCGAGGCCCAGCTCGGCGGCCTGATCCGGCATGCGATGCAGAATGGTCAGGGCATCGACGACCGGCACCCGATCCGGGTGCTGTTCCTGCAGGATGTCGATGCCTTGGTTGAACTTTCCGGCTATACGCCGCTGGGTGGCAGTTACTCCGACGGCGGGCGCGATGATGTACTGGTCTTGGCGCTGTGGCTCCAACATGCCAATGCGCCGAAAGAAGTGCAATGGCATTTTGACCCGTTGAGTGCGCTGATCTCGCTGGATCGCGATGCCGTTGACTATGCCTACCCGGTGCACCGCATCGTGTCGACGCGCGGTTTTATCAATAGTCTGGTCGAGTCCGGCGATTCTGCCGCGCAGATTACCCTGGCTGTGTCCCAGCTGGCAGGAAGCGGAACCGATGCAGCACGCGAAGCTCGTGCAACCCTGAACCGCCTGAGCCTCCAGGGCGATCAGCACGCTGCCGTGGCGCTGGCGCGCAACTGTCTGGCGTTTCGCGAAGCGGGCTGCGCCAAGGCCGCGATCGACAACCTGCTGCCCTATGCCGAGAAACTGCACGGGCAGCCTCTGGCGATGCTTGCGGTCGCCTATGCGACGGGTGAAGGCGTCAAGAAAGACGCCAAGACTTCGGCAGCCTTGCTGAAGAAGGCGGAGAGCATACTTGGCGCACGCGAGGCGCATGAAGTGTTTGCCACGCTGTTCGCCTTCGGCCGCCTGTGGGATATCGATGCTGCCGGCAAGCTCAAGGAACGCAAAGGCTTTATTGGATTGCCGCCTGCTGGTCAGGTGCAGGCGATTGCTGCCCTGCGTCGTGCGGCCGACAGCGGGAGCGCTGCCAGCATGAGCGTGCTGGCAACCCTGATTATGGCCGGCAAGTCCCGCGAGAAGCAGCCAGGTGAATCCGAGTGGTTGCTGGAGAAGGCCATCAAACTCGGCCATTCGTCGGCGAAGTACCGCCTCGCCGTCCATCTTCTGCGATCGCCTGCGACGGGCTCGACCGCCCGGATTGCAAACGAGCAAGGCCAGGCGCAGCGTCACGGGCGCGCCGTGCAATTGCTCGAAGAAGCCCTTGATGAGGGCGTGTCGGCGGCAGTGACAGTATTGCGCGCGCTCTATAGCGGTCAGGGACCCATCGCCGAGAACCTCACGAAGGCCGACGCCGCGATGCAGCGCGGCGCACACCTGGGCGACATCGTCTCGATGAAGATCATGGCGGTGCGGGCGAAGGCACGCGCCGATCATCCCAGCGCCAAAGAGGCCTTGGCCTGGTATCGCAGCGCAGCAGTTTTGGGGGATCCCTTTGCCAACTATCACACCGCCGAACTGTGGCGCTCAGGCGGCAATGACCTGGAGCCGGATCGCGAGTCAGCGCGCGAAGTGATGAAGGAGTTGGGCGAGGGCTATTTTCCGCTGGCCAATCTCAAGCTGCTGCTCTGGGATCTGGAGGACGCGAAGTCTGAGGAGCAAAGGCACACCGCTCTGGGGGCAGTTCGTGTCTTCGCCGAAGGCGGCATGGCGCGGGCGCAGTACGAAATGGGACGACTGCATGAGCATGGACGTTTGGGTGTGGCCAAGGATTTGAAAGCTGCCGCGGAATGGTATCGGCAGGCAGCCGAAGGCGGAGACGCTGATGGCATGGAGTACTACGCCTACGCCCTGCATCACGGCTATGGGGTTTCGCGCGACGTGACAAAGTCAGTCGCCTGGCGCGAAAAGGCCATAGACAAAGGCCAGATGGAAGCACGCAACAACCTCGCCTGGGTGTACTGCACGGCGAACGACAAGCGTGATTCCGATCTTGCTAAAGCACTTAGCTTGATGGGTGCTATCGCCGAGTGGCGGCTCGATTCGGCGCTGCTGGATACCTATGCCGCATGCAGCGCCACCAATGGCGATTTCGCAAAAGCCGTCGCCCAGCAGCAACGTGCGATGCAGTTGCGCAAAGCCGAGCAGGACGACGGCGAAACCGCAGACGTCGCCGACATGCAGTCGCGGCTGGATCTGTATCAGAAGAATCAGCGCTACATCGACGCGGGTTCGTAGCGTCGCGCAGATGTCGATCCACTCGCATCGACGCACGGTTGATCGTTATGTGGGAGCAACTGTCTTTTCGACGTAACCGGCAGCGATGATTTTCGCGACCTCTATCCGTTGTCGATCCAGTCCCCTGGAGTTCAGGGGACGGTCGCCGCGCAGGCGGCGAGGATGGGGTGTGGCAGCGGTCGGATCGCGTACCAGATCGATCAAGGTGCGATTGCACAACAGATTCCATGTACGTATCGATGCCGATGCGCGTCAGCGCGATCGTGGCGGCGTCCCGCCGCGATGCTTTTGCTTTGCTTCAACGGACATCAGAGCAGGAGCAT